>RQOI01000126.1 GCA_003854995.1 Candidatus Zhuqueibacterota bacterium | reverse complement strand
GGCCACTTGCTGCCCAATGACATTATAAACAACGAGATCGTATAATTCATTCACCCTTCCTGAAAATTCCAGTCGCACGCCATTTTCTGAGGCGATGCTGTATGGATTCGGAAAGGCGGCATGCAGCTGAAAATCATCCGGCGCTGATCTGCTGCTCACTAGAGAGCCTGGTTCATAAGTCTGTCGTGCAGCCGTGATGATCAGCGGATTCAACTCCCATTCCATGAGCTGTTTTCCATACTCGACATCCGCATTCGCTCGATCGATGAAATAGCCCTTAAAGGCGATCGTGAGTTGGTTGGTGATCAGCGCATCACCCGTCGCTTCGATCATCACGCCCATATCGCCGTAGGAGTATTGATCCCCGGTGCTTGCTGTCCCATCACCCGACGAATTCTCCTTTTGGTCGTGAAAATAAACTCGCCGCCTTGAATTTTTCATCAGGGTGATGTCAAAAATGAGAAATGCGGCGCCATCGTTTCCGGATGCCAGCACCCAGTTTTTCTGATCATTTTGATTCAGTACATCGCTATAGGGTGTCACCACCCCGTCGATCGTAATGCCTTCCGGATTGCTGGTCGAATAAAATTTCATGCCAACGGCATCAGGGTTGAAATCAAGCGACTGCCGCATCAGTTTCACGCCAAAAAGAGCCAGCAGACTGGCATCGATTTGTGTCTGCGCCTCGATTTCAAATGAGTAGGGCGTATATTCATAATTATATTCAAAACTGGATCGTTTGGGGATGAGTGGAATTTTAAGCTTTTCCAGCAGAATAGCCGCTTTTGTGATATGAAAAGAACGCACTGGTCCTGGATAATAACTGACGGCATCAGCTTCAGTGGACGCCTCAACCCAATCCTCATTGATATCATATGCCGGAGTGAGAAAGCCATTGCCTTTGAGGCGGAGCTTGAATCGATCGACGATGTCCTTTCCGCTGCCGGCGAATTGCATATAGTCAATCCAGCCATTCTGATTATGCCCCAGCTTGAACGCCGTTGTCTTGATCGTGTCCGCAGCCGGCATGCCGGCAGGACCGGGCGCGAAATCCAGATAACTCGGAAGCTCATCAGAATGGGTCACATTCTTATAGAGATATATCCAGCCTTTCTTCGACGCATCCAGCGGATCGGTCACCTGCAATTCGAGGCGTTCCGAGCGCGCCGACGGATCATCGATCCAGTGCCACAGCTCCGCCTTGTCGCCGGTGTCGGTCGGCATAAAAGTGACCTCGTCCGTCGCATCGGTGACGCCATCCTTGTCCCGATCATAGCGTTTTGTATCGGTTAATTCATCGAACTGAAACGGAATGGCGCGCCAGGAGGCTGTCCGGCGATCAAACCGAAAGGCGGTCCATTCATTGACGTTCAGGCCGAACAGCGGCTCGACATCAGTGGCCGCAGTGACCGGGACATATTCCCGGTCCAGCGTATTGATCTGCGGCACGACGCGGCCGGCGCAAAGGAACAAAAATGTGAACAAAATTATTTTTTTCATGGTCAACTCTCTTTTACGTGAACAAATTATAAATAACCACCGAACGACACGCCAAAGTTGCGCATCTCGCCGAGCACGCGCTCTGAGACAGTATAGTTGTAATTCAACAGATTGCGAATGAAAAATTGCACGTTGAATCTCGACAGCTCGGCCATCAGGCGGATATCAAAAAGCTTCACCGGCACGCGCTCATCCAGCGGATAGACGGCGACTTTGTCGAGTCGGCTCATATAGCGGAAATCGAATTCAAATCCAAAATTACCCAGCCACAAAGACGGCGCCACAAAGGCGATGAGATCCGGGCGGTAGAGCAACGGTTCACCGGATTCAAGCTCTTCAGCTCCCATCCAGGTCGCGGTGGCGGTCAATCGCAGGCGATCTTGCCAAAGGCGCCAGCGGAATTCCGACTCGGCGCCACGGATGCGAGCGCGCGGGTAGTTGATGAACTGCGCGGTTAAATTGCTGAACAGCGTTGGCTCGATCAGATTCGTAAAAGTGTTGTGAAAATAGGCGATTTCCGCATAGGCTGTCTCGCCCAGATTCTGGCGCAGCCCGACATCGAACAGGGTCGACCGTTCGGGGTGCAGGGCAGGATTGGCCAGCCATTTGAAATCGCTCGATCCGGCGGCGAGAAAACGCTCCACCACTGTGGCGGCGCGAAAGGCACGACCAATCGAAGCATGCAGGATCGTGCCATAGAGAGGTTGGACGCTCAGACCAATCTTGGGGCTCAATTGCGTCTCGACAGAATCACCGACGAGCGCATAATTGTCCCAGCGCAGACCGGCATTCAGTTGAATTAAATTCGACAGCTTCCAGATCTCCTGCAAGTAGGGCGATATGTTATTCGCCTTCTGATAGCCATAATAGGTTGACTCGACCGTGTCATATTTATAATCGAGACCGAGGGAGAGGCTGTGATCATCGTGCGGTTTCCAGTTGAACTGCATCTCACCGCCGAGTCCGACGGCCGGCGTAAAGACGCCGCTCAGATCGAACGGGATGCCGACGAGCTGCTGATTGAAAGAGAGCCGAGCCCGCATGGACAGGGTGGGCGAGTAAAGTTTGTTGTAAATGGCATAACCGACATAGCCATTCAAACCAATGGTTTTGTCGCGATCCGTGGATGGAACGTTCAGCGCCCTGTCCTGCTCGAGCCATTGCAGGAACAGGCCCTTCTCCTCCGTGCTGTAGGTCGAAAAGAGAGTGAGATTGGAATTGTCCGACAGCGGTGCACTCATCTTGCCGGTGAAATACCAGCGCTCAAACTGGCCGTTTTCACGATCGCCGGTCGAAACGTGATGGGTCACTGCCAGTCGCAGGCCGAGCGAGCCAAAAGATTTCGAATAGCTCATATCCGTCTTGTTATAATGCAGTGGGCTGTCCGTCCATTTCCACTCCGGCACAGACGGCGATGAGTAGAGGCCGCTCGTCTGGTTGAAGGAAAAGCTGTGGCTGTTGCTCGCCTGCTTGGTCTGAATATTGATCACGCCGCTCAACGCACCTGATCCGTAGAGCGAGGATGACGCGCCTTTCGAGATCTCCACATGCTCGACCTCGGTGACGGGTAAAATATTCCAGTTGGCTTCACCCAGGTCGCTGGTCAGAATGGGCACACCATCCAGCATGACCAGCGTTCGACTGCCGCCCAGTCGATTGTAGCCGGAGCCGCCGCGAATGTTCACATAATCGCCGACGACCGACACGCCGGACACCGACAGCAGAGACTCGTCCAGGCGAAAACTGTTGCGGCGCGAGATCTCCTCTTTGCCCAGAATGCTGATGCTGCCGGCGGCCGAGGCGAGATTCTCCGGCTGCCGCGAGCCGGTGACGACAACCTGTTCGCCGAGGAG
>RQOI01000661.1 GCA_003854995.1 Candidatus Zhuqueibacterota bacterium | reverse complement strand
GTCAGCTGCTGATGCAGCCATTGCGGATTGAATTGTTCTCGTTGCTCCCCGGCCGGGTAGGGGCCAATGCGGCTCTCATTCACGTTGAACAGGGAGTGTTCCGCATCGTGTCGGTAGAATTTAAAGCCGTCCGGAGTCACTCGGTTGTAGGTGCCCCAAAAGTTATTCGCCCCTCTGTTGTTATTGATGAATTCGCTGATCGGCGCGTCAAAATCACCGACAAAATAGGTGTCGATCATATAGTCGATCAAATTATCGAGGTCGACATATTTGGGATAGTCTGGATTGGGCGTGTTGTCAGGATTCAATCCTTGAATACGGTTAAAGCTCGCTTTGTCACTCAAGCCGCCTTTGGCCAGACTCCAGAGCTCATTCCACGCATCGAGCGTGCCGTTCGCCGCTTCCATGACATAGGGGCGGCCATAGCCGGCGTCGACTTTGATGGCGTCGTAATCCTCTTCTCTGCCGCCAAAATAGCTCTCGGCAAAGGAGGCTTCCGACCGTTCCTGGGTCTGAAAAAGGCCCCAGTAAGTGCCGTTGATGAACAGATGATAATAGCGACTGCGCGTATAGGGCTGCCCCATGTCGCGCTGCAGATCGCGGGAAAACACCTCGCGCAGCATGGTGTTCCGTTCGGCGTTGCCGTCCCTGCTGCCGGCGCCATAAGCCCATGAATAGTTCTGCGACGTTCGCAGATCGATTTTATCAAATTCATCGACCCCTTCATCTTCGAACAGCGGATGTTTCAATTTTGCCTCGCCATAATCTGAGCGGAAAAAGTAGCGAAAGGCGTGTTTGGGGTTTGACGGCACCCGGCTATAGCCGCCGCGAATGCGGACGCCGCAGTTGATGTGAAATCCGTCGGCGCCATCCGGATGGATGAGCTCGAGCGAGCAGGGCCGTTCCCACTCTTCACCGCGATCAACTGCATTCACGTATATCCCATAGGACGGATCAAAGAG
Source organism: Candidatus Zhuqueibacterota bacterium (assembly GCA_003854995.1). GTDB lineage: Bacteria > Zhuqueibacterota > Zhuqueibacteria > Residuimicrobiales > Krinioviventaceae > Kriniovivens. The sequence continues at coordinate 39,445 of RQOI01000661.1, read as the reverse complement.
GTCGGCCAGGTCCATCACCATGGACATGGAAGGGATGTCCGTCATCGCCGCTCTCATTTTGTTGCGATAGAGCGGTCCGTTTGCGACAGAGGCATCCATGCCATAGTCCATTTTCTGGCCATTGACCGTCGAACCCTGCTGCGGCCAGTCCGGCCCGGGCCGCGTGTTATCGCGCGAATGCGTTGTGATCTTGTCGACGAAAATGTAGGTATGCGTGCCCAGATTCGAAGCGAGCGTATCGCCGGCAATGGCGATGGCGCGCACGCAGACCGCCGGCGCGTAATCGCGGTTGGTGAAATTATCCGGATCCACTGTGAGCGTGAGAGGCGACGGCCCGGAAACAGCGGAGGAGTGCGTCAGCGGATCTTTGCCGTTCAACGTATACCTGATGGTGGCGTTTTCGACCGGCGCAGTGATGGTCAACTGGAAAGGCTGATCATAGAATCCTCGTGGCGGATCAAATGTCAGTTTGGCGGTGGTATTAGCATCCAGTGTGGCTGCCTGCAGCAGCAGGAAGAGCAGTGTCAGTGGGCGAAGAGAATAATTCTTTTTCATCAGCAGGTCCAATTTAATCTTTTCATAAAGTCGAAATTTATTAAATAAAATGGTGGTTTCAAATAACACGGATCTGTATTCTGATTGTAAACCATCGCGTCATGCAAGCGTAACTCGGGACAATTGAGGCGAGAGCTTGACTTTTTGTTAAATTCACTGTTGCAAGGAATGTTCCGTAAATAAGGGTGAAAGTAAAAAAATTGTGTGCAATCGCAAATTTGGCCGGGCCACGAGTGCGGCCGAGGGCACTGCGCAACCGGGAAAGGAGGAAAATAATAGTGGCATATTAATTGCCGTTGGACTGTAAGCACGAATAATTGGTTAAATTTGTACTAACATGAAAGGATTAAGAGGATGGGACTACTTGGATTTATGAAAAATGTTGGGGAAGCCTTGTTCGGCAAGGGGAAAAAGGAAGCGGATGCCATTAGGGATCTTCTGGTTCAGCAACTGGGAGACCGCATCACAGATCTGCAGGTTGAATTCAAGGACAGCGTCGTGACGCTCTCCGGATCGTGTGATTCGAAGGCGACGAAGGAAAAGGCTGTTCTGCTGGCCGGCAACGTCAAGGGCGTTTCTTCTGTCAATGATGATAAACTGGCGGCGCCGGAAGAGAAAGAAGTGACGGAATTTTACACGATCCAGAAAGGTGATACGCTGTCAAAGATTGCCAAAGCTTATTATGGCAATGCGATGAAGTATCCCGTTATTTTTGAAGCAAACCGCGAAGTGATCAAGGATGCCAATCTCATTTATCCCGGTCAAGTCATAAGAATCCCCAAGTTATAGGTTGTCGATCGTCGCGAATTGATCAATTGCATCTCAACTCTGATTAACGATAACCTGGAGAAAAGCTAAATGGCTGGATTTATCGATGAATTCATGAATAGTATGGGGCCAGAAGTGAGCCAACAACTGGCCAGAAACCTCGGAATCAATAAAAAAGCTGCCATGCAAATTATTCCACAGGTCGCGCCGCTCATTCTCGGAGGTCTGCAAAAACAAAAGATAAACTATGGCGGTGAAGAGCGCGTTGATCACATCCTGAATAAATATGGCAGCGCCAGCGTTTTGGATAATATCGGCGACCTGTTTTCGAAAAAACTTCAAGATTCGACTGCTGATCCCAGACTGGGTGGCTTGCTCGGCGATTCCGGCGTGCAGGCATCCAACGCGTTGCAGAACAAGTTCAATCTTGATGCCGGAACAGCGATGAAGATCATTCCGATGCTTGCGCCGGTGATTCTGGGATTTTTGACCAAAAAGCGCGATGCTGATGGTCTGGGTTCCAATGGCATTGCCGCCATGCTGGACAGGGATGGCGACGGCAGCATACTGGATGACATTGCCGGCATGTTTCTGCAAAAGACAAGTGGCGCCGGTGCAAAAGGCAACATCCTCGGTGGGCTGCTGGGCGGATTGCTGGGCAAGAAACGCTGACAGCTCAGAAATGAGATTCGGCCTGTTCATCAAATAGATCTTATGAACTCGCCGAATCTGTTCGACTCCCGGCCGGTGGCGACAATGAACAAGTGTGAAATGCATTGCCGTCACCTCTGCCGGAGCTTTGCGAGATGTGCACGGACATTCTTCCAAGTGGGATAAATATCCCGCTCTATTGTCCGCCCAGGACGGATGTCCTGGGCGTTCTTGCTCATTTGGTTTTGGCCAAAGGCTTTCTCTGCGCTCCTCGGTGAACTCTGCGGTTCGCTTTTAACCTCTCTGGAAATATAGAGCCTGAAAAATCTTGCGTGATCGTATCTCAGGAATTTTCATTGACTTTTTCCTGAAAACGACGTACGTTTCCATGACAATAAACGGTAGCCGAATATCATCAGATATTTTTAGTGCGACTGGGTTATGGAATGATTGAAAATAATATTTTAGACTTGTTAGAAAATCGTATTTATCAGGCGCTCAAAAAGATCACGGAGCAGCAGCAGTCGATAAATACGCTCATTCACGAAAAAAAAGAACTGGAGCAGGCTCTTTCGGGCCAGAATGTTCGAATCGAACAACTCGAGAGAGAATTAGCAGAAGCTGAATCAAGCGCGGATGCGCGCGCCCTCTTTGAATATCAGGAAAGAGAAAAAAAGCTCAGAAATCGGATTCAGGAGCTCGTCGATAAAATCGACAAGATCCGGTTGCTTGAATGAGCGGCGAGCATCCTGACGACACGATTCTTTGTAGCGACTCTCGTAATGTCAAGTTTGCATGGAAATCGAAAAGAAAAACGTCAAAGTCAATATCTTTGGATCCGAATACACTCTCAGATCCAATGCCGCCGACAATGGTGATGTATATAATATCGCCGAGTATGTCGACGGAAAAATGAGAGAAATACAAGCGGCTAAACCCAGCCGGCCACTACACCAAATTGCCATTCTTGCCGCTCTGAATATCACAGGCGAGCTGTTTCAGCTTCGCCAACAGGGAACTGAAGAATTCAAAGACTTGCAGACGAAAATCATAAAGTTAGCTGATAAATTGGAACTTGGCATCCAGGAAAAATCGGAGGATAGTCCTACAAGGATTTGAGTCCAACCTGAAATACGAGAGTCAGTCGTTTTGATTCTTTCGATTGTCTGATCCCAGATTGCGCGATTCTGCTTCTGTCCATTTCCCTCATGAACCATGAGAGAGATGCTCTATCATATACCAGAACAGAGCAACTTCTGGGATTTTTTTTGCCGGAGGCATTATGGAAACGAATATGATGACAGCTATAGCGGCAGCAGCGAGCGGATTGCTGGCATTCGTTGCTGGCTGGCTTGTGTCAAGATATGTGGGCAGAGGAAAAGTGGCGAATGCTGAAAAATTGGCTGAAAAAATCATCGCCGAGGCTGAAAAAGAGTCTCGTGCGATCAAAAAAGAGAAAATGCTTGAAGCCAAAGACGAAGCGCTGCGCTACAAACAGGAGGTTGATAACGAGACCAAAAATAAACGGAATGAGCTGAACAAGCTCGAAAGCAAGCTGGTGTCGCGCGAACGAAATCTTGATCGCAAGCATGACTTTTTGACCAAGCAGGAAGAAGAGATGAAAGCGCAGCAAAACCAGCTGAAAGGCCGTGAAGAACGGGTTGAAAAACTGCAGCACGATTTGACCGTAAAAATCGAGGAACAAAATCGCCAGCTTGAAAAGATGAGCGGCATCACCAACGAAGAAGCGCGCAAGATTCTCATGTCCAACTTGCTGGAAAAGGCGAAACAGGATTCTGCCAGAGAAATGAAGGAGATAAAGGACAACGCGCGCCAGATCGCCAATCGTGAGGCGCGCGAGATCATCATTCAGGCGATCCAGCGCACCGCAGCGGATCATTCCACTGAAACGACCGTCTCTGTCGTCAATTTGCCGAACGATGAGATGAAAGGTCGAATTATCGGTCGCGAAGGCCGCAATATCCGCTCGTTCGAACAGGCCACCGGCGTCGAAGTGATTGTCGATGATACGCCGGAGGCCGTCGTCCTCTCTGGATTTGATCCGTTCCGTCGTGAAGTCGCCAAGGTGGCGCTGGAAAGATTGGTCTCAGATGGGAGAATTCACCCGGCGCGCAACGAAGAAGTGGTGACCAAGACGACGGAAGAGATGGAAGAAAAACTCGTCGAAATTGGCGATAAAGCACTCTTTGAAGCCGGCGTGACCGACACCCATATCGAGATCAAGAGATTGCTCGGCAAGCTCAAGTATCGCACGAGCTATGGACAGAACAATCTGCAGCATGCGATCGAGGTGAGCTACCTGGCCGGTCTGATGGCCACTCAGCTTGGTCTGGATGGCGCACTGGCAAAACGCGCCGGTCTGCTGCACGATATCGGCAAAGCGATCGACCGCTACACCGAGGGAACGCATTCGCAAATCGGCGCCGAAGTGGCGAAAAAATACGGCGAAGGACCAGTGGTCGTCAATGCCATTGCCTCGCATCATGAGGATGTCGAGGCGATTTCGCCGATCTCTGTGCTGGTGAAAGCCGCTGATGCTGTGAGCGGCTCCCGACCAGGCGCCCGACGCGAGACGCTCGAAACCTACATTAAAAGGCTCGAAAACCTCGAGGCTCTTGCCCGCTCCTTCAGCGGCGTCAGCAACGCGTATGCCATTCAGGCGGGCCGCGAGATTCGCGTCATGGTGGAACACGAAAAAGTCGATGATGCAATGGCGAGCCAATTGAGCACGGACATTGCGGAAAAAATCCAGAACGAGATGGAATATCCGGGTCAGATTAAAGTGACGGTCATCCGCGAGACTCGCGCCGTCGGCTATGCAAAGTGAGACAGGATGAACAAGATGGCCAAACCGACAGCAACTGTACTTTTCATCGCCGATGTCGTCGGCAAACCGGGATATGGCATCCTGGCGACCTATCTGCCATCGCTGAAAAAAAAGTTCGACGCAGATCTCTGCGTCATCAATGGTGAGAACGGCGAGAAGGGCAAGGGAACGACGGAGAATCTCGTCAAACAGTACACCACGCTTGGCGTCGATGTCGTCACCGGCGGCAATCATTCATGGACCTATGCCTCTTTTCGGCGCTATCTCGATCAGTCCAATCGAGTGCTCAGACCGGCCAACTATCCTGATGAAGCGCCGGGCAAGGGCGCTACGGTCCTGCAAACTGAAAGCGGCTTTTCCATCGGCGTCCTGAACCTGCAGGGACGGGCATTCATGTATCCGATCGATTGCCCATTCAAGCGCGGCATGCAAGAGATCGAACGACTCAGGCAGCAGACCAAAATCATCATCGTCGATGTGCATGCCGAAGCAACGGCTGAAAAGCTGGCTCTGGGGTGGCACTTTGACGGCAGAGTCAGTGCGGTGATCGGCACGCACACGCACGTGCAGACCGCGGATGAACGCATTCTACCGAAAGGCACGGCCTTTATCACTGACGCGGGCATGACCGGTCCGAACGATTCTGTCATCGGCCTCGACGTGGATGTGGCGATAAAAAGATTCATCAGCGGCATACCCGAGTTCTACCAGGTGGCCACGGCGAACAATCGAATCAATGGCGTCGTCGTCAGGATTGATGCCGAAACCGGCCACGCGCAGAGCATCGAAAGAATTAATTTGCCTTGAATGATGAACGGATGCATGCAGCAAACTTGCTATCTCAAATGACAGGAGAAGTATGAGTGCACTGATCATTGACGGCAACGCGACGGCAGAGAAAATACGCGTTCAACTCGAGACCGAGATCGTCCAGTTGCGCGAGCGCGGCTGTCACCCGCGTCTTGAAGTCATTCTGGTGGGAGACGATCCAGCGGCACAAAGCTATGTCGCCATGAAGCAGAAGGATTGCGAAAGGATCGGCATACTCGGCCAGACCACCCGCCTGGGAACGGAGACGTCGGAAGAGGAGCTGTTGGCGCTCATCGACCGCTTTAATCACGACGCCAGTGTGCACGGCATACTCGTGCAACTGCCTTTGCCGCACCAGATCTCGGAAGAAAAGGTCATTGCGGCGATCTCACCAGATAAAGATGTGGACGGCTTTCATCCGGTGAATGTTGGCAGAATGGTCGCCGGCGTCGACTGTTTTCTGCCCTGCACGCCGGCCGGCATACAGGCGCTTTTAGTCGAATACAAAATTGATCCCAAAGGTAAACACGTGGTCGTAGTCGGGCGCAGCACTATTGTCGGCAAACCGTTCGCCATCATGATGATGCAGAAGAAACCCTGGGCAAATGCCACGGTCACCGTGTGCCACACCGGATCCGGCGATTTAAAGCCTTATACTCAACAGGCGGACATCCTCGTCGCTGCTGTCGGCCGGCCGGCGCTGATCAGTGCCGAAATGATAAAGCCCGGCGCTGTGGTCATCGATGTCGGCGTCAACCGTATTGAAGATTCGAGCGCCAAACGGGGCTATCGGCTGGTCGGCGACGTCGATTTCGCCGCCGTGCATAAAGTTGCGTCAGCGATCACACCCGTCCCCGGTGGAGTCGGTCCCATGACGCGCGCATTTTTATTAAAAAATACCGTGAAATCTGCAAAAAAATTTCTTAAATTAGACTAGCTGCGCCCGTAGCTCAACTGGATAGAGCGACGGCCTCCGGAGCCGTAGGTTGTGGGTTCGATTCCCGCCGGGCGTACTCGAGCCTGTCATGCCAGATGACGGGCTTTTTCATTTCGTCAACAGCCTTTGATGAGTGGACCGATGAGCTATAAAGAGGAATTGCGCGCCCTGCAGCTGGAACTGGTCAAGCTGCAGAAATGGGTGCAGAAGGAAAACAAGCGCGTTCTCATCATCTTTGAAGGCCGCGACACGGCCGGCAAAGGCGGCGCCATTCGACGCTTCATGCGTTTTTTGAATCCCAGAACAGCCAGGGCAGTCGCTCTCCCAAAGCCCTCCGACCGTGAGCGCGGTCAGTGGTATTTTCAGCGTTACATCAAGGAACTGCCAACCATCGGCGAGATCGTCTTTTTTGATCGCAGTTGGTACAATCGCGGTGTGGTCGAACCCGTGATGGGTTTTTGCACCAATGATGAATACAAGCGCTTCATACGGCAGGTCCCCAAGCTGGAACGCATGCTGTGGGAAGAGGGCATCATCATGTTCAAATTTTGGTACTCCATCAGCATCGGAGAGCAAAAAAGACGACTGCACGCCCGCGCTCAGAATCCTTTCAAACAGTGGAAGCTGAGCACCACGGATATAGAGGCGCAGCGAAAGTGGCATGAATATACCCGTTTCAAGGACTATATGTTTGAAAAGACGCATCGCGACTATAGTCCCTGGATCCTCATCAATGGCAATGACAAGCAGCGCGCCCGGCTGGAATCGATTCGCTATGTTGTGGCCAACATTGACTATAAAGACAAAGGCCAGCCAGGCCTTTCATTTGCACCGGACAACAAAATCATCGCCGTGTATAAGCCAAAGAAGTAACGCGCAACAGGAGAGGAGCACATGAAACTGGCAGCACTCATCATCATGATCGGAGCACAATTGATGGCGCAAACCATTGCACCAGAGTGGGAAAACCCGGAGATCATTGGCATCAACAAGGAAGCGCCGCACGCCACACTGGTCCCGTTTCACGATGTTGAATCGTCATTATCCTTTGCCGCCCAGCGTTCCGATCGTTATCAGTTGTTGAATGGCGATTGGAAATTCAAATTCCTCGCCAAACCCGCGGATGCGCCGGATTTTTACAAATCCGATTATGCGGATGCTGATTGGGATCTCCTGGCGGTGCCGAGCAACTGGCAGATGAAAGGCTATGGCCAGCCGATCTACACAAACATCACCCACCCTTTTCCGGCCGATCCGCCGAAAGTGCCGCACGACGCCAACGAAACCGGGCTCTATCGCCGCGAATTTGAGCTCCCCGCGGGGTGGCACGGGCGCGAAATTTTCCTGCACTTTGCCGGCGTGCAATCTGCCATGACCGTTTGGGTGAATGGGGAAAAGGTCGGCTACTCGCAGGACAGCATGTTGCCGGCAGAGTTCAATATCACCTCCTATGTCAAGCAGGGGCGAAATGTCCTGGCTGTTCAAGTCATCCGCTGGTCAGATGGCAGCTATCTCGAAGATCAGGACTTTTGGCGCTTGAGCGGCATCTATCGCGATGTCTATCTCGTCGCTCGTCCGCACGTCTATCTGCGAGATTTCCAGATCATCACTGATCTGGATCAGCATTACGAGAACGCCACACTGACCATAGAATTTTCTGTGATGAACGCCTCGGTCAAGGCTGTCAAGGATCATGCCATCGCGATCCGGCTTGCCGGCCATGGCCTGGATGTGACGGAGAACGTGAAGGTGCCAGAGATCGACGCACGCAAGGAAGGCTATCTGACATTTTCACGACAAATTGCAGCTCCGAAAAAATGGAGTGCAGAGATTCCGGATCTCTACACCATTACTTTTGCGCTGCACGATGCGGATGGCAGCGCACTCGAGGTGGTGAGCCAAAAAATCGGCTTTAGAAAAGTGGAGCTGGTGAACGGCCAGGTGCTGGTCAATGGCAAGGCGCCCTCTTTCAAAGGCGTCAACCGGCACGAGATTCAGCCGGATGCGGGACGCACGGTGTCTGAGGCGACTATGATCAAAGATATCGTGTTGATGAAGCAGCACAATATCAACGCTGTGCGCACGTCGCACTATCCGAACCAGACGCGCTGGTATGAGCTGTGCGATGAATACGGCCTCTATGTCATCGATGAGGCCAATATTGAAAGCCATGAGCTGTGGGCCAATCGCCGCATCTACCTCGATGAAAAGCCGGAGTGGCAGCGCGCTTTTGTCACGCGCGGCACGGCTATGGTGGAGCGGGATAAAAATCACGCTTCGATCATCATGTGGTCCATGGGCAATGAGACCGGCTACGGCACGGCCTTTGATGTGATGTACAGGGAGATGAAAGCCCTGGATCCGACCCGTCCCATTCATTACGAGAGCCGCACGCCGGCCTACATCGCGGACCTGTCAAAGTATGACATCATCTCAACCATGTATCCCACCCTGGCGCACATCATTGAGCTGACCGAAAAAGATCCGACCCGTCCGGTCGTCATCTGCGAATACGCGCACAGCATGGGCAACAGCACCGGCAACCTGAAAAAATACTGGGATCTGTTCGAATCGCATCCGCGACTGCAGGGCGCTTTCATCTGGGATTTTGTCGATCAGGGTCTGGCGAAAAAGAGCGACGACGGACGCGACTATTTTGCTTATGGCGGCGACTATGGTGATGTGCCAAACGACTTGAATTTCTGCATCAATGGCGTCGTCAATCCTGATCGCCGGCCGCAGCCGGCCATGCAGGAGTGCAAAAAGATATTCCAGTTCGTCAAGGTCAGCGCCATCGATCTGCACGCCGGCGTCATCGCTGTCGAGAATAAATACAATTTTGCAGCGCTCGATTTTCTCCAGCTGGAGTGGCAGCTGGTCACTCCGTTCGCAACCGTCAAATCCGGGACAATAAAAGACCTCGGCGTGCCGCCCGGCGAAAGCAGAGTCTTTGTCATCGGGCCGTTCGACGAGCCCCTCACTCCGGATGATCACTATTTGAACGTCAGCCTCAAGCTCAAGAGCGACCAGGCCTGGGCAGAGCAAGGCTATGAAGTGGCCTGGGAACAGTTTGTTTTTCCGGTCAGGACAAAAATGAAGAAAGAGGCGACGGCCGGGCAGGTCACGGCCAAAACCAGTGGCCATATGCTCTATGTGACAGCGGCTGATGTTGTGGCAGCATTCGATAAAAAGAGCGGCGCCTTTTCCAGTCTGCAGTTGGGCGGGGTCGAATTACTCGAGCGCGGCGCTCGCGTCAATCTCTGGCGCGCGCCGACTGACAATGACGACGGCGGCGCCAACAACAGCTTTGGCGCCCGCTGGCGGCGCGACGGATTGGATGCGCTCACCTTTTCCGCGCGGCAAGTGGATGTGGCTGAAAATGGCGCCATGGTGAAAATCGTTGTGCGGGGCTCGCTGGCGGCCAAAGCCGGCGACATTGATGTGACCACCAGCTATGTCGTGTGCAGCGATGGCAAGATTCACGTTCAGAACAGCATTGCTGTGCCCGACGCAATAAAGACGCTGCCGCGCGTTGGCACAGAGTGGTTATTGAAGAATGAATTCGATCAGGTGACCTGGTACGGCCGCGGGCCGCATGAAAACTATATCGATCGCAAGGAAGGCGCGCGCTTTGGCGTCTATGCAAGCGCCCTGCATGATCTCTATTTCCCCTATGTCAAGCCGCAGGAGAACGGCAACCGCTGCGATGTGCGCTGGATGACCATCGCGAACAGCGACAATGTCGGTCTGCTCGTCATCGGCGAGCCCAGCTTTGAATTCAGCGCCACTCATTATTCGCTGCAAAATCTCACCCAGGCGAAACACACCATCGATGTCGAGGAAGCGCCCTATACAGCTTTGAACATCGACTATCAGCAGGCGGGTCTCGGCGGCGATGACAGCTGGAATCCGCGCACGCATCAGGAGTATCAATTGCGCAGTGGAAGCTATGAATTCGGCTATACCATCATGCCGAACGATTTTACAAAAAAGCCGCTGCGCGACCTGCTCAAGTGAGTTGGTTATTTTAATTTGGTTCGAAATTTTTTGCATTTTTAAACAGCAAACATCTCCGAGAGGCGCTTATGGACCTTCATATTGTTGATGTTCTCATCATCGTGGCTTATATTGCAGCGACGATCTTTATCGGCCTGTACATCCGCAAACGGGCGGCAAAAAATCTCAATTCATACTTTCTTGGCGACAAGAATATGCCGTGGTACATTCTCGGCGTATCAAATGCCTCCGGCATGTTCGACATCACGGGCACCATGTGGCTTGTCTATATCATGTTTGTCTACGGTGTAAAGAGCGCCTTTTTGCCCTGGGTGTGGCCGATCTTCAACCAGATCTTCCTCATGATGTTTCTCTCCGCCTGGCTGCGGCGCTCGAATGTGCTGACCGGCGCCGAGTGGATCACCACCCGATTTGGCAAGAATATTGGATCGACGCTCTCGCACATCTCTGTGGTCGTCTTTGCCCTGGTGAGCGTGATCGGCTTTCTGGCATACGACTTTCAGGGAATCGGGAAATTTGCCGCCACCATTTTGCCATGGAGTTTTGGCGGCGAGCAGGCGACAGCGAATATCTATGCCATTATTTTCATGGGTGTGACGAGCTTTTATGTCATTGCAGGCGGTATGTTCAGCGTAGTTTTCACCGAAGTGCTGCAATTCATCATCATGACCATTGCTTCCATCGCGGTCGGCATCATCGCCATGATGAAAGTCTCCCCGCAGATGGTGGCGAGGCTTGTGCCGGAGGGATGGGGCAATCTCTTTTTTGGCTGGCAGCTTAAAATGGATTGGTCCAATCTCGTGCCGTCTGTCATGGACAAGATTGCGGCCGATGACTATACGCTGTTCGGCGGCATGTTCGGCGCCTTTTTCATGATGATGATGTTCAAGGGCATTCTCATCTCCATGGCCGGTCCGGCGCCCAATTATGATATGCAGCGCATCCTGGCGACAAAAAGCCCCAAAGACGCGGGCAAAATGAGCGGCTTTGTCAGTGTCGCCTTGTTTTTCCCGCGCTACATGATGATCGCCGGATTGACGGTATTGGCGATCGCTTTCTTCACCCCGGAACTGCTCAAGATGGGTTCGCATGTTGACTTTGAGCAGATTCTGCCTTTTGCCATCAAGAATTTCATCCCGGTTGGTCTGACGGGCATCTTGCTCGCCGGGTTGCTCTCTGCGTTCATGTCGACTTTTGCGGCGACGGTGAACGCTGCGCCTGCCTATGTTGTGAATGACATCTACAAGCGATACATCAAGCCGGATGCCAGCAATAAACAGCTGATCCGCATGAGTTACATCATTTCACTCGTCTTTGTCATTTTAGGCATTGTCTTTGGCTTTATGTCCGAATCGATAAACCAGGTCACGCTGTGGATCACGTCCGCCTTGTGGGGAGGATATGCGGCGCCGAACGTGCTCAAATGGTACTGGTGGCGTTTCAACGGCCACGGCTATTTCTGGGGCATGATGTCCGGCATCCTCGGCGCGATCATCTTGCCCGCCGCGAACAGATTTGGCGTCATTCCGCCGGTCAATGCCATGGAGAGTTTCCCGATCATATTTGGCATCTCTTTCTTCGGTTCGATCATCGCGACGCTGCTCAGCAAACCGGAAGAGGACAGCGTACTCATCGGCTTTTACAGTCGCGTTCGTCCCTGGGGCTTTTGGAAGCCCATACACGACAAGACGATGGCCATCAATCCGGATTTTCGCGCCAATAAAGATTTCAAGCGCGATATGATCAACGTCGTTGTCGGCATTGTCTGGCAAACCGCTCTGCTGGTGTTGCCGGTCTTTCTTGTTCTGAAAAATTATTCAAGTTTTGCCATCGCCGCTGTGGTCGTTCTGCTCACAAGCCTTTTCATCAAGTTGAATTGGTGGGACAAGTTAAAAGACTAGGTTCTATTTGCGATTGTAAAAAAGCGGGAATCATATGCCGCTGCACACCATTGATCTGGGCATCATTGTCGTTTATCTGCTGGCGACGGTATTCATCGGCCTCTTTTTTGTAAAAAAAGCATCCAGGAGCCTGGACTCTTATTTTCTTGCCGATCGCGGACTGCCGTGGTACATACTTGGTCTGTCAAATGCCTCGAGCATGTTTGATATCAACGGCATCCTGTGGTTGGTCTACCTCCTCTTCGTCTACGGCCTGAAAAGCATCTGGTTGCCGTGGCTCTTGCCCCTGTTCAGTCAGATATTCTTCATGGTCTATCTCTCCATCTGGCTACGGCGCTCAAACGTCATGACCGGCGCCGAATGGATGACGACGCGATTTGGCCGCGGCCGCGGCGCTGCGCTCGCGCACGTCAGCACAGTGATTTTTGCCCTCGTCAGCGTCATCGGTCTCATCAGCTGCGCCTTTCAAGTGATTGGACTGCTGTCGACGCATTTGTTTCCCTGGGATCTTGGCGGCATTGTCCCGGGCGTGACATCCGCACGACTGTACGCCATTCTGTTCGTCGGCATCACGACCATTTACGTCTTGCTCGGCGGCCTGTTCGGCGTCGTCTATACGGCCGTGCTGCAGTTCATCATCATGGCGATCGCCTCGATCGCCGTCGGCGTCATCGCCATGAGCACTCTCTCTCCGGGCATTCTGGACAGCATCGTTCCTGCCGGCTGGAAAAATCTCTTCTTCAGCTGGCAGTTGCATCTGGATTGGAGCGGCATACTCAACGCTGCGAATCTTAAGATTGACAGAGATGGCTATTCGCTTTTCGCATTGACGTTTTTGCTGATCCTCTTCAGGGGCGTCTTGCTGAGCATGGCCGGTCCAGCGCCGAATTTCGACATGCAGCGCATTCTGGCTGCGCGATCGCCGAAAGAGGCCAGCCTGATGAGCGGATTCGTCAATGTCATGTTAATTCCCCGCCATATGCTGACCGCCGGACTTGTGGTGCTGGGGCTCGTATTTTATTTGCCGAAGCTTCGGGCGATGGGGAGCATTGTCGACTTGCGCATGATTGTGCCCTATACGGTGCGGAATTTCATTCCTGCTGGCCTGCTGGGATTGGTGCTCGCAGCATTCTTGTCCGCATTCATGTCCACTTTTGCAGCAACCGTCCATGCCGCGTCCGCATACATCGTCAATGACATCTATAAACGCTACATCAATCCGGTTGCGGAAACCAAAAGCCTTATTTTGGCGAGCCGAATGGCTTCTCTCGCCATGGTGGTGGCTGGCGTCGGCTTGGGCCTGATCAGCGAATCCATCAGCGGCGAGATGCTGCGGCTCACGCTTGCCTTGCTGAGCGGCTTTGCCATGGCCAATATCCTCAAGTGGCACTGGTGGCGCTTCACTGGTTGCGGATACTTTTGTGGCATGCTCGCCGGCATCCTGGCAGCGCTGCTCGCACCGATCGCCCTGCCAAACCTTTCCGCGGCGCATCATTTTCTCGTCATTTTGGCGATCGCTTTCCTTTTTTGCCTTTTGGGGACTGTTTTCAGCACAGCAGAGACCGATGAGGTTCTCATGCGATTTTATCAGCGCGTGCGTCCCTGGGGTTTTTGGGGGCCGATCAACAAAAAAGTGCGCGCGCTGTATCCTGAATTGCCCAGGGATGCCGATTTTGGGCGCCACTGGCGCACTATTCTGATCGGAATGGTCTGGCAGGCATCGCTCAGCGTCGCTCCGATTTTCCTGGTGATAAAATGGTGGCCGGCGTTGCTCATCGCCGTTGTCGCCATCGCCTTGTCATCGCTGCTGCTCAAGATAAGTTGGCTCGATAAGCTGGCGGATGAGTGAGAAATGCTCGCATGCGGGGTGGCGATCCCGTCACCTCAGCCTGGAATGCAGCAGTGCGCCGGCTATCGCTGGTAACTCAAGCATAAACAGAAATTTTACCTTGCATTTGGCAACATTTTTAGCTAATATTATATCTAGTTTTTGCGAGCATCTATTTTTTATTGGCTTAACATGAGAAATATTATGAGGATGCCGTATGGCAAAAAAGCAGGATAAAATTCTGGGTCTCTTTATCCTCGGCGCTTTTGTCATTTTTATCGGCATACTGCTCCTCGTGTTCTTCAGCGTCGGTTCGATGTCGGGCATGGAAATCGACGGCGTGGGCGATAAAGTGGCGGTCGTTGAATTGAACGGCATCATCGCCTCGTCGCGCGAGGTTGTCGCTCAATTCAAGCGTTATGAAAAGGACAAGAGCATCAAAGCGATTGTCTTTCGCATCAACAGTCCTGGCGGCGGCGTCGCCGCTTCACAGGAGATTTACGAACAGGTTCGCCGCGTTCGCGATTCAGGCAAGCCGGTCGTCGCTTCCATGGGCAGCGTGGCGGCGTCGGGCGGTTATTACGTTGCGCTTGGCGCGGATTCGATCATGGCCAATCCGGCGACCACGACGGGCAGCATCGGTGTGCTTGCCGAATTTCCGAATTACAGCAAACTGATGGAAAAGATCGGCATTCAGGTGACCACGATCAAAAGCGGTCAGTACAAAGACACTGGCAATCCATATCGCGACATCACGCCGGCGGATCGGGAGTATCTGCAGGCCTGGATTGATGACGGCTATGACCAGTTCATCACGGCAGTGGCGGATGAGCGCGGCCTGCTGAAAGAAGAGGTGCGCCGCCTGGCAGATGGACGTGTCTATTCCGGCCGGCAGGCGTATGAGCTGTCTCTGATTGATTCGCTCGGGACATTTGAAGACGCCATACAACTGGCAGCTGATGTGGCGGGAATTGACGGCGAACCGAGGCTGGTTCGGCAGCCACGGAAAAAGACGACAATGTTTGAGCTGCTTTTTGAATTTGATTTGAAAGAATTTATCGAGACCTATTTCAGCGCTTGGCCGCGAATTCAATATCTCATGTCATTCTAACAGAGGATCGTTCATGACAAAGGCAGATTTAGTCGATGTGATTTCGCAGGGAACAGGTCTCACAAAGGTTGAGACACAAGCGGTTGTCGATGGATTTCTCGCCACGATCAGCTATGCGCTGCAACAGGGTGAGCGCGTCGATTTACGCGGATTTGGAAATTTTAAAGTCGTGCGACGGCAAGCGCGAACAGCCCGGAATCCCAGCACCAATCAAGCTGTGCACGTGCCCGCGCATCTTGCGGCCGTCTTCAAGCCGTCAAAAGACTTGAAAGAGTTTATAAATAGAGATCATAAAGTCGATGGTGACAAGTAGGAGGTGAAAATTGCCAAGCGGAAAAAAACGAAAACGGCACAAAATAGCGACTCATAAACGGAAAAAGAGACTTCGCAAGGACCGTCATAAGAAAAAGAACAAATAGTTGAAAGGGTCAAGGTTTTCGCCTGACCCTTTTAGCTGTAACAGCGACACTGACGCATGCCTGATTCTGCTGAAAACATTCATTTATACACTGTTTCTGAAATAACGCGGGCAGTTAAAGAGCTGCTCGAGTTGAATATGCCAGCGATCTGGGTGCAAGGCGAACTATCCGGTTTTGTTCATCACAGCTCCGGGCACTTTTACTTTTCTCTCAAAGACAAGGATGCTCAGATCGCCTGCGTCATGTGGCGGAGCCGAACGCTCGGCTTAACTTTTACGCCACAGAACGGCATGAAAATCAATGTTTTTGGTTCTGTCCGCGTCTACGAAAAGCGGGGCGCCTATCAACTGGATGTCATCAGGATGGCGCCAGCCGGCATCGGCGACCTGCAGCTGATGTATGAAGCTTTGAAGGAAAAGCTCTACAAAGAAGGCTTGTTCGATGTGTCGCGAAAAAAGCTCTTGCCCGAATTTCCGGAACGAATAGGCATTGTGACCTCATTGACCGGCGCCGCCATCAGGGATATCCTGCAGGTTCTCAACCGGAGATTTCCGGCAGTGGTGAAGATCCTGCGGCCAACGCTGGTTCAGGGTGAGGGTGCGGCAGAAGATATCGCACGTGCTATTCAGGATTTCAACGACTATCAAAACGTCGATGTGCTGATCATTGGTCGCGGTGGCGGATCGCTGCAAGACCTGTGGGCGTTCAACGAAGAAAAGGTTGCACGAGCGATCTTTTCTTCAACTATTCCGACCATCTCCGCTGTTGGTCATGAAATTGATTACACCATCAGCGATTTTGTCGCTGACAGACGCGCGCCCACACCTTCAGCAGCGGCAGAGCTCGTCGTGCCCGTCGCCTCGGATCTGAAAAAGACGATCCATCGATTGCACCGGCGATGTCGCACCAGCCTGCCGACCCATATCACGCTGCGGCGCGAGAAATTGGCTCGACTGCAAAAGAGTTATGCATTTCGGCGGCCGCTGGATCTGATCCTTGAATACAAACAGGGGATCGATGATCGATTTCATCTCATACAGATGAGCGCGCACCATTCCCTGTCGAAAAATAGAGAAAAACTGAGCGCCTGCGATAAGAGGATCAAGGCCGCACATCCCAGGACCATCTTGCAGCGCGGCTATGCTATTGTCAGCAAGGATCGCACGCACAAGATCGTCAGAAATGCAGCCGAACTCGAACAAAATGAGAAATTGAATGTCTATTTGGGCAAAGGCTCTTTCACCAGCACAGCTGAGACCATTCGAGAGGATGACTCGTTCGCGTGCTCAGCTGCAGGGACGGAAAAGCGATGAAAACTAAAGATTTGACTTTCGAAGCCGCCTTTGCCAGGCTGGAAGAAATAGCCGACCTGCTGGAGAACGGCGAAGCGGATCTGGAACGGACAATGGCTCTCTTTGAAGAAGCCAGCCGCCTGACAACCTTCTGCTCGGAAAAATTGGATGCGGCGGAGAAAAAACTGCAGATACTGATTCGAGACGACGGATTTAAACTCATGGATGAAGAGAATTGAGTGATTCCTTGAAGAACAGTGTGGACAGCCTTTTGTCTCAAGTCAATTCTCCTGCTGACTTTCGTGCTTTTGACGTGCCAAAGCTGGCGCGTCTCGCCAAGGAGCTGCGGGAATACATCATTGCCACTGTCGCCAACACGGGTGGCCATCTGGCGCCCTCTCTGGGCGTCATCGAGCTGACCATTGTGCTGCATTATCTCTTCGACACGCCGCGGGACAAGATCGTCTGGGATGTTGGGCATCAAACTTATGCGCACAAAATCATCACCGGGCGGCGTGATCGGTTTCCGACCATTCGTCAGTACAAGGGCTTGAGTGGTTTCCCCAGCATGTCGGAAAGTGAATATGACTCGTTCGGCGTCGGCCACGCCAGCACGTCGATTTCCAGCGCCCTCGGCATCGCTTGCGCGCGCGATTTGAACAGTGAGGATTACAAAGTGATCAGCGTTATCGGCGATGGCGCGCTCACCGGTGGCCTGGCCTATGAGGGATTGAATAACGCGGGAGCATCAGGCCGGGACATTGTCGTCATTCTGAACGACAACAGCATGTCCATATCTCCCAATGTGGGCGCCATGTCGAAATACTTGACCAGCATCATCGCGAATCCGCTTTATAATCGCATCAAGGAAGATGTTTGGGATATGACCGGCAAAATGGATGGCATGGGGCCATTGATACGTCGGGTCGTTCGTCGGGTTGAAGAAGGCGTCAAGGCATTCATCACGCCGGGCGTCCTGTTCGAGCGTCTCGGTTTTCGCTACCTGGGGCCTGTGGATGGACATAATATCGCCAGCCTCATTCATCTCTTTCGGGAAGTCAAAAAGTTCAAGGGGCCAGTGCTGGTGCATCTATTGACCAAAAAGGGCAAGGGTTACGAACCGGCGGAAAAAAATGCGTCCATATTTCATGGTCTTGGCAAATTTGATCGCATGACCGGCACGCCCCTCAAAAAAGAGGGTGCGCCATCCTATACGCAGGTATTCGGACGATCCATCATTGAGCTGGCGGAAAGGGATAAATCTGTCGTCGCGATCACCGCTGCCATGCAGCTGGGCACAGGCCTGGCTCGATTCGCTGAGCGGTTTCCGGATCGCTTTTTTGACGTTGGCATTGCAGAGGGGCATGCCGTCTCCTTCGCCGCCGGATTGGCATCGCAGGGTTTAAAGCCGGTGTGCGCGATCTATTCGACTTTTCTCCAGCGGGCGTACGATATGATCATCCACGATGTCGCGCTGCAAAAACTGCCGGTCATTTTTGCTGTCGATCGGGCCGGTCTGGTGGGCGATGACGGCGCGACGCATCACGGCGCCTTTGACATTGCCTTTTTGCGCGCGATTCCCAACATGACGATCATGGCGCCAAAAGATGAGGAAGAGTTGCGGCACATGTTGTACACAGCCCTGCAACACAGAGATGGCCCGATCGCCATTCGTTATCCGCGCGGACTTGGGCAGGGCGTTGCGCTCTCCGATCAGTTTGAAAAATTTCCAATAGGCGTCTCCAAAGTCGTGCAGGACGGCCGCGACATCGCGATCATCTCTCTTGGCCCGCTGCTGCAGCAGGCGCTCGAGGCCGCTGCGGTGTTGCGAGAAAAATATGGCCTGCATATCAGCGTCATCAATGCCCGGTTTGCCAAACCCGTGGATCTTGAGATGCTGACGCGAGTCGGCCAAAGTCATGCGCTTGTTCTGACCATTGAAGAGGGAACAGTGCGGGGTGGCTTCGGCAGTCACGTGGCCGAGTTTTTCAAGGAGAAAAATTTTCAGCAGGTCGAATTGCACTGTCTCGGGATCCCTGATGCATTTGTCGAACATGGTGCACCCGACATCTTGCATGAGCTCTGCGGCCTGTCGCGCAACGGCATTCTGCAAAAGGTCTACCGCTCGCGTTATTTTCAGAGTCTGCCAGTGCAGATGACGGATATATACAAACACTCCAAGGCATCATGAAAATTGGTATCATCGCCAACATCAACAAACCAGAAGCATTCTCGGTCATCAGCAGCTTCGTCAGGTTGTTGACAGAGAGGCACATCCCCTGCGTCTATGCGGAAAATCTGCATCATTACCTCTCCCTGACCGATCAGGAGACAGCGCCGCTCAGCGACATCGGCAACCGCTGCACAGTCGTCGTTACTTTTGGCGGCGATGGCACCATTCTCTCAACGGCTCAGCATGTCGGAGCAACCGGTGTTCCCATCATGGGCGTCAACATCGGTACGCTCGGCTTTCTCGCGCAAGTCACGGTCGAGGAACTGGCGACCACTGTTGCGGATCTCGTCGACGAAAATTATTCCATTGTCGAGCGGATGGTCTTTCAAGTCGCCATCGATCGCAACGGTGTGCGCAAGACCTATTTTGCCTTGAATGATGTGGTGCTTGACCGAGGGCTCGGCTCCCGTCTGATCTTCATCGATGCGCGAGTGAACGGCGTTTTTCTCAATTCCTATCGCGCCGACGGATTGATCATCGCCACTCCGACTGGATCAACAGCCTACTCCATGTCTGCCGGCGGCCCGCTGGCTGTGCCGGATTTGCATGCTTTCATCGTGACTCCCATCTGTCCGCACTCACTCACTGTGCGGCCGATTGTTTTGGCAGATGACTGTTCGATTGAATTGTCAATCAGAAAAGAGGCCGAGCCCGTGCAGGTGAATATCGACGGACAAAATCGCGACAAGCTTTTCTTCAACGAGACCGTGCATATTGCCAAGGCGGACTATAACTTGCGCTGGATATCGATCGGACAGAGCGAGTTTTTTCATACGCTGCGAACCAAGTTGAATTGGGGCGCAGATCACGATGGCGTCAGAGTCGGAAGAGCAAAGAGGTCGTGACTTTGGGGCAGGTGACAACACCTCTGATGGAACAATATCTGGCCATCAAAGCTGAACATAAAGATGCCATCCTCTTTTTCCGAATGGGCGATTTTTATGAGATGTTTTTTGAGGACGCCAAAACAGGTTCTGAGGTCCTGGGCATCACCTTGACGTCGCGCGCGCACGGCACGTCCGCTGATGTGCCGCTCGCCGGATTTCCCCATCATGCCCTCGACAGCTATCTGGCCAAGTTCATCAAAGCCGGATACCGAGTCGCGATATGCGAACAGATGGAAGATCCACGGCAGGCAAAAGGAATCGTCAAACGCGATGTGACTGAAATCGTCACGCCGGGGACTGCGGTCACCGACGATCTGCTGGAGACCAAAAAGAACAACTTTCTCATCGCCCTCTATTTCAATGCCCAGCATGTCGGCATTGCCCAGATTGATGTGTCGACCGGCGAGTTCAAAACAGGCGAATTCAATCTGACCGCGCTGGCTGAAAAAATTGTCAGCATCGGCCCGTCCGAAATTTTGTACGCGGAAAAGCAGCAGGAACAGCTGGCCCGCTTTTATAAAAACCGGCATGGCGTCACCATGACTCGCCGCGAGGACTGGACTTTTCATTATGATTATGCGAGCGATCAAATTAAAGAGCATTTCGGCGCCCTGTCGCTGAAGGGCTTTGGCATCGACGATTTGACCTGTGGCATTTCGGCGGCGGGCGCTATACTGGCCTATGTGAGGGAAAATCAGCGTGAAAGGCTAGTGCATGTCAATAGCCTCGGCCGCTTTGCTGACGACGAGTTCATGCAGATCGACAGCACCACGCGCCGTAATTTGGAGCTCGTGCAGCCCCTGATGAGCACAAACAGGGGGGGGACAGTGCTGAGCATCCTCGACAGGACGCTGACACCGATGGGAGGGCGACTTTTTGTCAACTGGCTGCTCTATCCTCTCTACAAGCTGGGTGTGATCCAGGCCCGCCATCAGGCCGTGCAGGAATTTCTGGATCGCAGCGAGCGACGCATCACCATCAGAGAGGCCATCCGGCAGACGGGCGACGTGGAACGCCTGCTGGCCAAATTTGCCACCGGCCGGGCCAACGCCAGGGACGCCCAGGCCATTCAGATGGCGCTGGTGACCATCCGCAAAGTACAGGACCTGCTTGAAAACAGCAGCTCGGAGCGACTGCAATCCATTCACGCCGGACTCGATCCAATCGTCGAGCTGGCGGAACAGATCGCGCGCGCCATTGTGGAGAATCCGCCGTTGTCGATCACGGACGGCGGCATCATCCGACGCGATTACAACGAGGAGCTCGACAAGCTGCGCGATATCGCCTATTCCGGCAAAGACTGGATCGCGCGCCTGCAGAAACTCGAGCGCGAAAAAACCGGCATTTCCTCGCTAAAAGTTCATTTCAACAAAGTGTTTGGCTATTACATTGAAATCACCAAGCCCAATTTATCCAAAGTGCCCAAACACTATATCCGCAAACAGACGCTCGTCAATGCCGAGCGATTTATCACGCAAGACCTGAAAGAGTACGAAGAGAAAATTCTCGGGGCAGAGGAAAAGATGGCGTCCATAGAATATGAGCTGTTCAACGAATTACGGCAGACTATTCTGAGCCATACGAACCAACTGCAGCATGACGCGCGTCTGCTGGCTGAATGCGATTGTCTCGCCGCAATGGCGCATGTGGCGATCGAAAATAACTATGTCATGCCAACCATGAATGAAAGCCATATCATTGAGATCAAAGAGGGTCGTCATCCTGTCGTCGAAAAATTATTGCCGCCGGGAGAGCAGTTCGTCGCCAATGATGTGAAACTGGATAATAGAATTGAACAACTCCACATCATCACCGGGCCCAACATGGCGGGCAAATCCACCTTTCTTCGTCAGGTCGGGCTCATTGTCATCATGGCGCAGATGGGCAGCTTTGTTCCGGCCAGAGCAGCGGCCATCGGCCTCGTCGATCGCGTCTTCACGCGCGTGGGCGCTTCGGACAATCTCGCGGCCGGCGAGAGCACTTTTCTCACCGAAATGAACGAGACCGCCAACATTCTGAACAATGCCACGGCAAAGAGCCTCATCCTGCTGGATGAAATCGGTCGCGGCACGAGCACCTTTGACGGGCTCTCCATCGCCTGGTCAGTGACCGAGTATATTCATAACACGCCCAGGCTCGCGGCAAAGACAATTTTCGCAACACACTATCATGAATTGACGGAACTAGAACTCGTCTTGCCGCGTGTAAGAAACTACAATGTCGCTGTCCGCGAATGGGGCGATCATATAGTATTTTTGCGAAAGATTGTCCCGGGCGCCTGCGATCACAGCTACGGCATACAGGTCGCCAAACTGGCTGGCTTGCCGAGCGCGGTGATCGAACGCGCCAAAGAGGTCCTGCAAAATCTCGAGCGACAGGCTTTTGACGAAGAAGATGAGCCGACAATCGCGCAACATCACACCAGGATCAAGGAACCGGCGCAGCAGATGAGTCTATTTGACGAGATGGAGCGATCTCTGCGACGCGAACTGGAGGAGATCAATCCGGATGAGCTGACGCCAATGCAAGCGCTCAATAAACTGGATCTCCTCAAGCAGATGGCCAATAGACAGGACGAATGAGTCGTCAGGAAACAGAGAAGGATCAATCAGGTGAAAATTAACAGAAATATCGCGCGCGTTTGCATTTTACTGGCTTTTCTTCTCCCAGCATCTTTGTTCTGTGCTGAAATCGCCAAATACGCCGGCGAGTTCATGAGCACCGGAGTTGGTGCGCGCGCGCTCGGCATGGGCGGCGCCTATGTCGCAGCAGGCGGCGATGTGACGTACGGCTATTGGAATCCCGCCGGCCTGAGTCAACTCAATTTCCCGGAATTGGCGGCCATGCATTCGGAGCGATTCGCCGGCGTGGTCAATTACGATTATCTCGCATTTTCGCTGCCCTTGCGGCAGAAGGAGACGATCGCTGTTTCCGCCATTCGCCTCGGCATCGATGATATTCCTATCTCAGCTATCCCGCGCGCTGACCTGCAGGTCGACACGCAGTACACGGATGACGACGGTACTGCGCGCGTGAATCGCCCCTATGTGGCTCGCTATGTCAGCGACGCCGAATATGCATTTTATTTCAGCTATGCCAGACAATACAGCAGCGCACTGGCCTTTGGCACTAACGCCAAATTTGTTCGCAAAGGTGTCGGCGATCATTCCGCCTGGGGAATTGGCTTCGATGTCGGCGCCATATGGAATCCATGGCGGCGGCTGATGGTCGGCGTGAGCATTCAAGATGTAACGACGACCTTGCTCGCCTGGGATACCGGCCGCAAGGAACTGATCGCGCCCACCGCTAAACCAGGTGTGTGCTATCCGTTCACGCTGCCCTTTTTGCGCAGCCGGTTGCTGCTCGCCTCGGATGTCGATGTGCGATTCGAGGGACGCCAGAGCGCGGCTCAAGCTCATCTCGGCGGCCTCAGTTTTGATTTTCGTCTCGGTGGGGAAATTTCGTTCTATGACATCATCGCCCTTCGCCTCGGACGAGACGATCTTGGTAATCTGACCGCCGGCGCCGGACTCATCCTCTCCCGTCTCGATATCGACTATGCCTTTTCGCAACACACCGAGCTGGAAAGCACGCATCGAGTCTCCCTCTGCATCCGACTGGAAGAAAAACGATTCGCACGAAAATGAAGGGTTTCCGCCTGGATTTTTAGCATCGTCATACCCAAGCCTTTTTCTTAAAATTCACTCCAACTGCAAAATTCATTTGACTATGTAGGAAATTTTCATTAAAATGTAAATCAATTGAAAACAATAGTTTTAACTATTTTTCATACATGAGGTTGGAGAGCGGATGATATCGAGCATGACTGGTTATGGCCATGGGGAGTATAAAGAGAATGGTACTGAAATTGCCGTCGAAATCAAAAGCGTCAATAACCGCTTTTTGGATATATCGCTCAGACTGCCGCACGGTTTGTCTGTCTACGAGGGGGAGGTGCGTGAGCTCATCGCCGCCTATGTGCATCGCGGCCGCGTCAACGTCGGATTGACGATCAAAGAGACGGAAGAAAAGAGGCAGAAAATTTCCATCGATCATTCGCTGCTCGATGCTTACATAAAGATGGCGCAGGATCTCAAAGAACAGCACCACCTGTCCGGCGATCTTATGCTGGAGCACGTGCTCGCTCTGCCGGATGTCATAACGTTCGATGTCGCCGATGCGCCGGATGAAAAGACATGGCTGTGCGCGCAAAAAGCTTTGCGGGGAGCTCTTGAACAGCTGGTGGCGATGCGTCAGCGCGAAGGTTTGGAGATTGAAAAAGATTTCAATAAACGGATAGATTTACTCGAGAAACAGGTGCAGCATATCACCAAATTTGCCGAAATCGGCCCTGCCGAGGAATTGGCCAAGCTGAAAGAACGGGTCAAACGGCTCATCCAGCACGAGCAGATCGATGAATATCGACTCGAGCTGGAACTGGCGCTGATTGCCGATAAAATCGATATCTCGGAGGAGTGCATACGATTCATGAGCCATATCACCCTTTTTCGGGAAATGGTCGCAAGCCCGCAATCACAGGGTCGGCAGCTCAACTTTTTGCTGCAGGAGATGAATCGCGAAGCGAATACAATGGCCTCAAAAGCCTACACGGCAGAGATTTCGCACAACGTCGTAAAAATGAAAGAAGAAATTGAAAAAATTCGCGAGCAAGTACAAAATATTGAATAATTTAAGGCTTTTTTAGGTTTAAGGTGAATAAAGATAAAGGATTACTTGTTATTTTGTCGTCGCCATCCGGCGGCGGCAAGACAACTGTCATTAAAAAGATGGTGGAGGAGAAAAACAACGACTATGCCTATTCGATCTCCATGACGACGCGGCCCATCCGCGAGGGAGAGATCGACGGCAGAGATTACCTGTTTGTGGGGCATGCCGAGTTTGAGGATATGATCGAGGCGGGTCGTTTCATTGAATACGAACGGGTGCACGACTGGTATTATGGCACGCCCAAGGCGTCGATCCTGCAGTGGCTCGGGCAAGGCAAGACAGTCCTTTTGGACCTGGACGTCATGGGCGCGCTGAGATTGAAAAAAAAGTTTGGCAAAAAGGCGCTGCTCATCTTTTTAAAGCCGCCGAGCGAGGAGATTTTGCGGCGTCGGCTCGAGGAACGCTCGACAGAGACGCCTCGGCAGATTGCCAGGCGGCTCGAACGAGTGGCTGCAGAAATGGCCAAAGCGGATGAGTTTGATGTCATCATTGTGAATGAGGACCTGGAAAAGACAATCCGCCAAGTGAAAAAAGAAATTCAGCAGAAAAGAATGTTTTCACATATGGAGGTATAGTATGACCGAAACATTGTCCCTGGAAAAACTGGAAGAAAAAGTGGATAGCCTGTATGAAGCCATTGTCATCATTGCCAAAAGGGCGCGACAAATCAATGAACTGCAAAAGCAGCTCATTGATAAAAATACTGAAGCAAACAGTGACGACGATGAGCTGGATGAAATCATGCCGGATGTCGATTACCTCGATCGACAATACTTAAAGCTGCCCAAACCGACGTCGATCGCTTTGCAGGAAATGCTCGATGGCAAGCTGAATTTTGAGTATATCAGCAAGAACAAATAAGCTGCTTCGCCATGTTCTTTGGAAAAAAAATTCTCGTCGGTGTCACCGGCGGTATTGCGGCCTACAAGGCGGCGTTTCTCGTGCGCGAACTGAAGAAATCCGCTGATGTCCGCGTGGTCATGACAAAAGCGGCCGGGCATTTTGTCTCGCCGCTGACATTCGAGGCGTTATCCGGGCACAAGGTGGCTATTGATCTGTTCGGAGAGGGATACGATGCAGCGACAGCGCACATCGACTGGGCGCGCTGGCCGGATCTCATCCTCGTCTGTCCGGCGACAGCGAATACAATAGGTAAAGCAGCGCACGGTCTGGCCGATAATATGCTGACGACCATCATCCTCGCCGCAACAGCGCCGGTCATCTTTTGCCCGGCGATGAATGTCGAGATGTATAAGAACGCTGCGTATCAGCACAACGAAAAAACGCTGCTACAGCGCGGATGCCACATCGTTCAGCCCGGTGAGGGCGAGCTGGCGTGCGGCGAGATCGGCATCGGCCGGCTGGCCGAGACGGAAGAAATTTTGGCGATGATCAACTTTGTCCTGAATGGCTCAGCGGCGCTGCAGGGAAAAAGAGTGCTCGTCACTGCCGGCCCGACGCACGAAGCCCTCGATCCAGTTCGCTACCTGGCGAATCGATCCTCCGGCAAGATGGGCTATGCCTTGGCTGAACAGGCTGCTCTGCGCGGTGCTGCTGTGACATTGATATCAGGCCCGACTGGATTGCCCAGGCCATACCGAACAGAGCTTTGCCGCGTGGTGACGGCGCAGGAGATGCACGTCGCAGTGCAGGAGCTGCTGCCTGAGAATGATGTCCTCATCATGGCGGCAGCCGTGGCCGATTTCCGGCCCGCTGTCCGCGCAACGCAAAAGATCAAAAAAGAGAGCGCTCATTCTCTCGAGCTGACCGCCACCGTTGACATTCTGCAAGACGTTGCCAAAGACAAAGGCGACAGGCTTGTCATCGGCTTTGCGCTTGAGACAGAAGACGAAATGGAACACGCTGCCGAAAAACTGTATCGAAAAAAGTGCGACCTGCTGGTCGTCAACAACCCATCTCAGGCCGGCGCCGGCTTTGAGGTGGATACAAATATTGTCACGATTTTGCGCAAGGATGGCAGTCAGAAGCAGCTGCCCTTGATGAGCAAAACGGCGGTCGCCCAGGCGATCCTCGATGAATTACAACTATTGCTGAGTTGATGAACGATTTTCGTGAAAATTTCACTGCATTTCTGCAACAGCAGCTGGAACTGTATGGTGATGACGCTATCTGCGAGGCGTCGAGCCTGAGAAAAGAACCTTTTGCGGAAAAAGATGCATCTCCGGCTGCCGGCGCGGCGACACTGGCTGAATTGCACCAATCGATTGAGGACTGCCAGAGATGTGCGCTCGGGCGGACGCGGACCAGGCTCGTCTTCGGCAGCGGCAAGCCGCAGGCGGAGATCGTTTTGGTTGGCGAGGCGCCCGGAGCGGAGGAAGACAGGGCAGGAGTGCCGTTTGTCGGCAGAGCGGGCGCGCTGTTGACAAAAATATTGGCATCGGTACAGATCAAACGCGAGGATGTCTATATCTGCAATATTCTGAAATGCCGGCCGCCGCAAAACAGGGATCCTCTGCCAGAGGAGATCGCCCTGTGCAAGCCGTATTTATTTGCGCAATTGCAGCTCATTCGACCTAAAATCATCGTCTGTTTGGGCCGTGTTGCTGCCCAAGTGTTGCTGGAAACGACGGACTCTCTGTCAAAGTTGCGGGGACAATGGCATGGATGGAACGGTATTGATGTCATGGTCACCTACCACCCGGCGGCGTTGTTGCGAAATCCGGGCTATAAAAGAGAGACGTGGGAAGATATGAAAGGGCTGCAGCAGCGGCGCCATAGCACTTTGAAAAGATAGAAGGATATGGCTAAAAAAGATGAGATAGTGACCCGCATGCCGCCGCAGGCTGTGGATGCTGAGATGGCTGTCATCGCGTCGATGCTGCAATCGAGTGAGGCCGCCAGCGTGGCGGTGGAGATGCTGGATGAGACGTGCTTTTATAAAGATGTGCATAAAAAGATATTCATGTCCGCTTTTGCGCTCTATGAACGTCTTGAGCCCGTTGATATCCTGACGGTTAAAAACGAGCTGCAAAAGCGCGGTCACCTGGAAGCGGTTGGCGGCGGCTATTATCTGGCGGAGCTGGTCGAACGAGTGCCGTCCGCCGCGAACATTGAATATCACTGCAAGATTGTTCTGGACAAGGCTCTGTTGCGAAAACTGATCCAGCTGTCGAATGAGATTCAGCAGGACTGCTTTGAAGCGGGTCAGGACGCCATTGACATCATAGACACGGCCGAGCAAAAGATCTTTTCCCTGTCCGAATCGCATTCGCGGCATGATTACACCCATATTTCGCCCATATTGCACAGGACGATCGAAAAGATCGAACAGTATGGCAAAGCTCAGGGCAAGGTGACGGGTGTGGCGACCGGTTTTCACAAGCTGGATGAGATTTTGTCCGGCTTGCAGAATTCTGACCTCATCGTCCTGGCAGCGCGGCCCTCGATGGGCAAGACCGCGCTGGCACTCAACATCGCGCGCAACGCCGCGGTGAGCGGTGTGCCAGTCGCTATCTTTAGCCTGGAAATGGCTGACTATCAATTGGTCATGCGCATGCTTTGCACCGAGGCGAGGATCGATATGCAACGCGTCCGGCTCGGTCGTCTGACCGAGAAGGAGTGGGAGAGATTGGGTCAGCATGTTGGTAAGCTGGCTGAATATGAACTCTATATTGATGATACGCCAGGCATTTCTGTCCTGGAATTGCGTTCAAAGGCGCGTCGTCTCAAGGCCGAGCATAATATCGGCCTGATCGTTGTGGATTATTTGCAGCTCATGCGCTCATCCACTCGCGCCGAAAGTCGCCAGATTGAAATTGCCATGATATCGCAATCTCTCAAAAATCTGGCCAAGGAATTGGACATTCCGGTGCTGTCTCTGTCACAGCTGTCGCGCGCCGTTGAATCTCGCGGCGGTGATGGCAGACCGGTCTTGTCGGATTTGCGTGAATCTGGCGCCATCGAGCAGGATGCCGATGTTGTCATGTTCATCAACAGGCCGGCAGCGCATGGCCGGGAAGTCGATGCAGAGTTGGCGCACAAGGCGCAAATCATTGTGGCGAAGCAGCGTAATGGCCCGATCGGCGAGGTCGATCTCGTATTCATCAGTGAATATGTGCAATTCGCCAATGCCGAGGAATTCCACGAAGAAGTATCCGTATTGTCGGTTGATCCGTTTTAACAGAGTGGAGTCAAGCAATAGGAATCCAGGACGTACAAAACTATCAGCAGGTTTTCGAGGGTTTGTTGCAGCGAATCGAACGCTATAACAAAACCGCTGATATGGAACTTTTGCACAAGGCATATGACGTGGCCTATACGGCTCATCTGCCGCAAGTGCGCAAGTCGGGTGAACCCTATTTTGCTCATCCATTGGAAGTGGCCAAGATCCTCGTCGGTCTCAAAATGGACTATCAGACGATCGCCGCCAGCCTGCTGCATGATGTTGTCGAAGATACAAACGTCAAGCTCGAAGACATTGAACGCGAATTCGGCAAAGAGATCGCCGCCCTGGTCGACGGTGTCACCAAAATCAGCGAGCTGAAGCTTCTTGGAATTGAACAGCGGCAGGCGGAAAATTTCCGCAAGATGCTATTGTCGATGGTGCGCGATGTCCGGATCATTCTGATTAAATTCGCCGACCGCCTGCATAACATGCGGACGCTGGATTCACTGCCGGAAGGCAAGCGTCAGCGCATCGCTCTCGAGACCCGGCAGGTCTATGCTCCCATGGCGCACAGATTGGGATTGGCAAAGATAAAGAGCGAGCTGGAAGATCTGGCGCTGAAATATCTCGAACCCGAGATCTATGAAGAGTTGGCGCGAAAAATCAACGAATCCAAAGATGAGCGGGAAGAAGCCATTCGCCTGATAACCCAGCCGATCCGCAGGGCTATGGTGGATGCAAAGATCCATGCGCGTTTGGAGGGGCGAGCGAAGCATTTCAGCAGCATTTACAACAAGATCCACATTCGCGGCGTCCCCTTTGAAGATATCTATGACCTGCTGGCCATCCGCATCATCGTCAACAAAAACGACGAGTGCTATTTTGCCCTTGGCGTCCTGCACAACCTTTACAAGCCGATCGATGGCCGTTTCAAGGATTATATTGCGAATCCAAAGCCCAATGGCTATCAATCCATCCACACCACGGTCGTCGGCCCAAAGGGGAAAAAGTACGAGATCCAGATACGCACTGAGCAGATGCATCGCACGGCCGAAGATGGCATCGCAGCGCATTGGCGCTACAAAGAGGGCAAGATACGCGAAGACGATCTGGACAAGCAGCTCATCTGGCTGAAGCAGATCCTCGAGCAGGACGAGGACGATGCCGATTCCGCATCGTTCATGGAAAATCTAAAGATCAATCTCTTTCAGGACGAGGTCTTTGTCTACACGCCGAGAGGTGATCTGTACAAGCTGCCGCGCGATGCCACGCCGGTTGATTTCGCCTTCGCCGTACACACAGAAGTCGGACTGCACTGTCGCTTCGCCAGAGTGAATGGGAAGATCGTCCCGATCAGCGAAAAACTCAAAAGCGGCGACAAAATAGAAATCATCACCTCGAACAACCAGACGCCGAATAAAGACTGGCTCAAGTTTGTCGTCACCAGCCGGGCGCGAAACAAAATCAAGAAATTTCTGCGCGATCTGGAACTCGAGAGCAGCATCGCACTCGGGGAGGAGATGCTGGCTAAAAGCTTGAGCACCTATGGCATAAAGTACAAAGATCTTGATATGAGTGAACTGTGCGCAAAACTCAAATTTCACAACGAAAAACAGCTGCTCGCGTCCATAGGTTTCGGCGACACCAAGCTTGAAACCGTCATCCGCAAGATCATACCAGAAGAAAAGCGCATCAAGAAAGAACGATCGCCGCTGGTCCGAATTCTTGAGCGCGCCCGGCGCAACAGCAGTGGCGTCAGAGTGGCCGGCATGGATAACATCATGATCAATTTCGGCAAGTGCTGCAATCCCGTACCCGGAGAACCCATCACCGGCATTGTGACAAAGGGTCGCGGCATCGTGGTTCATATCAATACGTGCAAAAATCTCATAAAACTCATGCAGGAACCGGACCGGATCGTCGATGTCTCCTGGGCTGCTGAAAACAAGAACCGATTCATCGTCGGACTGTCGATTCTGGGTGAGCGACGAAAAAAATTTCTTTCCGAAGTTTCCGAGACAATCAATGCAAATGATTCCAGCATCCTCGATGTCACAATGAACAGCGAGACATCCCTGTTCACCTGCTCGCTGACGCTCGAAGTTTTTGATCTGGATCATTTGCAGAAACTCATTGGTAAAATTAAAAGGCTGGCAGGTGTGATCTCAGTCGAGCGGATCAGCAACAAAAGTCATGTTCAGTAGAGAATTAATTAAAAGCTGAGGAGCATAAAATGGAAGAACAAAGCCAGAAAGCAACGATAACAAAAAAGGATGTTTCGAAAAGGACCGCGAAAATAGTCGGTGAGAAGATTTATCTGACAGAAAAAGTTGTCGATGGTGTGTTCCAGGCCTTGCGTGAGTTTATGGCCGAGGCAGATCCTGAAGTTCGTATTGAGATCAGAGATTTCGGCGTTTTTGAGGTGAAAAAGACCAAGCCGAAACCCAAAGCGCGCAATCCAAAGACTGGAGATATCATTTATGTTCCGGCGCGTCGAAAAACTCACTTCAAGGCGGGCAAGCTGTTGAAAGAAGTTTTAAAGACGCCGCTCGATCAGCTATAGGTGTATGAAGCAATATGAAAATGGCTACGGATCCGGATTCTCTGCGCGGCATCCGCTCAGGTCGAATAGTGGGCATCGATTATGGCCATAAAAGGATCGGCCTGGCAATGAGCGATCCCTTCCAAATGATGGCGTCTACCCTTGATACGCTCGCCAATGCGAACCGTCCGCATGCGATCGAGGAGATTGCGACGATCGTACGGGAAAATGATGTCTGCGCCATCGTGGTCGGTAAGCCGCTGCACATGAGCGGTGACGAGGGAGAGATGACGAACAAAGTCAGAGAATTCGTCGGCACGCTGGCGGATAAGATCGATGTCCCGATATTTCTGTGGGACGAGAGGTGGACGACCATGAGCGCGGAAAAATTGCTCATTGAAACAGGACGGTCCCCTTCGCGAAACAGGCACAGGATCGACCAGGTCGCTGCTGCCTATCTGCTGCAAAGCTTTTTGGACAGAATAGCATTTCTCAAAAGGGAAGAGGCAAGGAATGCAGGTCTCAAAAAATGAATGGCAAAGAGAATACGGCCTGAAAATATAGATGAAAAAAAACATCCTATTATCTCTACTGACCGGGATCACATTTGCGTTGGCATTGCCACCCTTTAAAACCGGATTTTTTGCCTATGTCTCTTTGATCCCTTTCTTTTTGCTCCTCGAAGACAAGAGCATTGCTGATGCTTTTCGTTGGGGATACTTTACGGGATTATGTATTGCTGCCGGGACGCTCTTCTGGTTAGGCTGGGTCACTTTGCCAGGTCTGTTCGGCGTGATCATTTTCTGGCCCCTCGCGATGGCGGCCTATGGCGTTCTGCATGTCTTTCTGCTCAGGGAATTTTCGTCCTATGCGCTGGCAGCGGTCCCGTTTATCTGGACCGCCCTGGAGTACGCAGAATCGTTCTCTGAGCTGGCGTTCCCGTGGAATTACATAGGGTATACGCAGACTTACTATCTGCCGTTGATTCAATATGCCGAGTTCACGTCCATTTACGGCATCAGCTTTTGGGTCGTCATGCTGAACGTGCTGTTTTATCTGCTGTGGAAAAACCGCGGCCGGGCGCGCATCGCCCTCAGCCTGGCCATTGTTCTGCTTTTCGCTGCCCCTCTCTTCCATGGCATGCAGGTGATGCGTGGCGATGATGGCAGTGACAGGACGATCAAGATTGCGCTCATCCAGGGAAATCGTGATCCGAATGAAAAATGGGACGGTGATGTCAAGGGCAGTAATTATGAGGTCTATGAGCGGCTGACTCGAGCGATCCTGGCCAGTGAACCAGATCTGGTGATCTGGCCTGAGACGGCCATGCCTTTTTATCTGCGAGCGGAAATCGATTATATCAAAAAAATGCACGCGCTCATTGATTCGACCGGCGCTCTGCTGCTCACCGGCACCCTCGATTACAAATATTTGGACGACGGCAGTTATGATTATTACAACTCGGCCTTTCTGCTGGAGCCGTCCATCTATGACATGCAAAGATATGCCAAGATGAAGCTGGTGCCCTTTTCCGAGAGAGTGCCCTATAAAGACTATTTCCCTTTCAATGTTCTCAAAGATCTCTTGTGGGATCTCGGGCTTGGCGACTATGCATTTGGCAAAGAAATTGCCGTGCTGGGAGGCCGCTTCCGGTCTGCACCGCCGTCACGATCGGCCTCGCATACGAGTGCGACTGAGGGCCGTTATCAGACGGGCATTGCCATTTGCTATGAATCTGTTTTTCCGGACCACGTGCGAAAATATGTAAACGCGGGCGCCGATTTTCTGATCATAATTACAAACGACGCTTGGTTCGGCAAGACATCAGCGCCATTCCAGCATGCGCAGATGGCGGCCCTGCGCGCGATAGAGAACCGTCGCGATATCGCCCGCTGCGCCAATACGGGCATCTCCTGTTTCATTGACCGCTTTGGACGCGTTCGTCGGCAAACAGGGCTTTATGTGGAAGCGGTCCTCACAGACACGCTTCAGCTTTACGATGAAAAGACGTTCTATACACTCTATGGCAATATTTTTGCAATTTTTGTGTCGATCGTATCACTATTAATTCTCACTCTGGCTGTCGTGAAAAGACTCATGCAACGATGAAACTCTATAGACACAGCGTTTTCCTGCTCCTGTTTTTATCCGGCCTCGGTTACAGTGAGGATTTTATCACAAGTGCGCTGCATGCCAGACCTGTTGCCATGGGCGGCGCCTTCACGGCCATGGAAGCGGGCCTGGAAAATACGCTCTTCAATCCCGCCTGCATGTCGCTCACATCTCAGCTCGATAACAGTCTGAATGTCTATATCAATCCCATTGGCGCGGCAAGCGCTATTCTGCATCGCACTGAACTTTCCACCCGGACAGCCTGGGACGCAAAAGACTGGCTCAGCGTCGTCGGCCTGTTTGTTCGGTCTCTCAGCTTTGCACGACCCGTGCTGCAGGCCGCTGTCATCCTGTCTGAGGAATTGCCCGCCAATCCAGGCCGGTCGGGACAGGCTGTCGCCGCTGAGGGCATCCTCGACTGGAATTATCACAGCGCTGCGTTTCGCATCACTCTAGCCAAGCAGGTGTCAATCGGCTTCACCGGCTACTGCTTCAATTTGATCGATGGCATGGAGGTGCGGCGGCATGTCGGCTCCAGCTATGGAATTCTCATGCGGCCGAGTGAAACTTTTTCCGCGGGCTTGTCCTATTTCAATCTTCCGGATAAGGCGGATTCCTTGATGTTACTGCAGCATCGCATCAGCAATAAATCCATCAATCTCGGATTTGTCTACCGACCGATCAGAAAGCTCAATTTGGCCCTCGATTTTCGCAATGTCTCTGAAGAAGATAACAACTCTACGAATGAAGTTCATGCCGGCGTCGAGTTCTATGCAACCCATTTCATCGCCTTGCGCGCCGGCTATTTCCGGCAGAACAATGAAAAAATCGACACCTTTTCCGCGGGATGCGGCCTGTCCGATTTTCGAACTTTTGCATCGCAAAGAGAGCGCTTTGTTTTATCGAATATTATCGTAAATTATGGAGTCGTGGCTGAGAAACAGGTGGACAAGCCCAGTTTCATTCACTATTTGACGTTTCTTCTTCGATTTTAGGAACTTTTCCGAGTCGATCTCGTTTAGAGTGTGATTCAGTGCGCAGGCTTTATGACATATCAGGACGGACTTTGTCTTTGACAGCGCTTTTGCTTGTGATCTTCAACGCAGACGGAAGCCCTGCGACGCAGACAAAGAAGAATCTGGAGATTTTAGAGCAGCTCTATTCGGCGCTCTTTGCTGAGGCATTTTCCTCTCTGCCAGGTGATACGATATGCGTGATCGAAAAATTAGCGGCGCCAGTCGATTACGCATGGGTGATTGAAAATCAACTCTATAAAGGCCTGCTTAAAGTCGGCGTGCGGCAGATTCACGCGAACGCGTCCCTTGACAACTCGATGCGAGTGCTGTATAAGCCCGTCGAGCAAACGATCTCCTACGACAGAGTCGGTAAAAAAGAGCTCGAGCGCAAAATAAGCGTCGCGATATTTTGCCAGGTGACCGATTCGCAAAACAGGCTGCACTTTTCCGAGCTGCTGCAAAGAACACATATCGATTCTGTCGCCGGACCGGCAAAAGACCTCGAGAACGCCCGCTTGTCTTTCACGAGCGGCCAGCAAAAAAAATCTTTGTTTGCAGCCCTGTACGAACCGGTTCTCATCATCGCGACGACCGGAGTGGTCATATTTTTGTTTTATTCTTATCGAAGTCAATAACAGGCAGGTTGGGTGAATGAATACTAAGCGGAAATACATAGCGGCACTGATGGGCATTCTGGCGCTTTTCCTATTCTCGTGCACAAAGAGTCACATGAAACCCAACGCCACTCTGGAAGAACGCATGGAAGAAGGGATGCGGCTATTCGAAAAAGGCAACTATTTCGATGCCAAGACCCAGTTTCGCATCGTCACACTCAGCCATAGCGGCAGCCTGATAGCCGATAAGGCACAGTTCTATACGGCCGAGTGCCATTTTAATATGAAGGAATACATCCTTTCCGCCAGCGAATACGAACGGCTCATCAAGGTCTACCCGAACTCTGAGTATGTCGATGACGCCAAATATAAACTTGGCTTGAGCTACTACAAGCTGTCGCCCAAATATAGTCTGGATCAAGAATACACCCTGTCCAGCATAGTCCATTTTCAAGAGTTTTTGGAAGACTATCACACCAGCGACCTTGTCCCTGAGGTCGAAAAATATCTGCTGGAGGCGAGGAACAAGCTCGCCCAGAAGGTCTACGCCTCGGCTGATATCTACAGAAAGATGACATACTACGGTGCAGCCAATATCTACTACAGCAAGGTCCTGGAAGAGTACTATGACACCGAGTTCGCGCCAAAGGCCTTGTTCTGGCTGGGGGAGTGCAATCGACGGCAGGAAAAATATCAGGAGAGCCTGGACGCTTTTGCTGAATTCATGCAAAAATATCCGGAGCACGAGTGGATTCCTCGTGCCAGGAATAAAATAAAGCAGACGCAGAGAGAGTACGAAAAATATCGCCGCATGGCACAGGGAAGTCGCTGAAAGCGCTGGTTGGGAAGGGAGTCTTTCATTTTGAGAATTGCCATTTACGGTGGAACCTTTGATCCCATTCATATCGCTCATCTCATCATCGCGGAATATGCCTTTGCAGAGCTCTCCCTGGACAAACTGATTTTCATTCCCAGTTTCAGTCCGCCACATAAACTGTCTGTGCCGATGACATCCCCGAATCATCGACTGCACATGGTGAAACTGGCCATTGCCGAGAATCCAAAATTAAATGTATCAGATTTTGAGATCATAAAACAGGGGACATCCTTCACCGTGGATACGCTCATCCATTTCAGCGGCCATTTTCACGTTCAGAAAAAAGATCTCTATCTGCTTGTGGGCGCCGATAATCTCCTCGATTTCCATCTGTGGAAGGACCCGGAGGAGATCGTCCGCCTGGCGCAGATAGCCGTCGCCAACCGCCCGTCGTTTACATTATCAAACGCGCGACTGACGGACTATGTCGTGGTCGGCGCGCCGCTGCTCGATATCTCCGCATCCATGATTCGAAAGAGAATGCAGCAAAAAAAGAGCGTGCGCTATCTGGTGCCGCCAAAGGTTGAGGAGTACATTCTGCAGCACGGTCTCTATCAGTAAAGGCGACTGAATTGGGCATCACAGAACCAGATTGACGAGTCCCTGCGAACTTGTGCAAATAGATCAGTTGGTCAATATGAAACAGGACGATTTATTAACCAACCGAGAGGTTGTTGACAAGAATCATTTATGAATGGAGATTCTATGAGCGCTCTTCCCAATACAGTCGATATTTTTGTCCCGGGTCGTCTCTGCCTTTTTGGCGAACACTCTGACTGGGCCGGCGGCTATCGTCGCATCGATTCGACGATCGCCAAGGGCTATTGCCTGCTCGTCGGCACCAACCAGGGTATTTACGCGCGCGCATCGCGGCACCCTTCAAAGCTCATCATCACCACGACGCTGCCGGACGGCACGAATTTGGGGCCGCATGAAATTGAGATGGCGCCGGAGCCGCTGCTGGAAGTGGCGGAAGAGGGTGGTTTTTACAGCTACTCAGCCGGCGTCGCCTATCATGTTCTGAGCCATTACAATGTCAAGGGGCTCGAAATTAACAGCTATAAAATGGATCTGCCAATTCGCAAAGGCCTGTCATCGTCGGCGGCCAACAACGTCATGGTCGCGCGCGCGTTCAATCAGCTCTATGATCTAAAGCTGACCAAACGTGGCGAAATGGAGATCGCCTATCAGGGAGAAATCCTGACGCCTTCGCGCTGCGGCCGCATGGATCAGGCGTGCGCTTATGGGAACACGCCGGTGTTTCTCACCTTTGACGGCGAAAGGTTGGATGTGGAGGAATTGCCGGTGCGCGAGGACATCTACCTCGTGGTGGCCGATTTGAACGCGGGCAAGAACACGCAAAAGATACTGGCTGATTTGAATGCCTGTTATCCGAAAAGTGGCGGCAAAATTGGGGAGGATGTTCGCTATTATCTGGGTCCGGTCAACAAAGACATCTTGTCGAGGGCCAAAATCGCGCTGCAGGAGAGCAATCACAAAAAGCTGGGCGCCCTCATGATCGAGGCGCAGCGTTTCTTCGACCACTTTATGGCGCCGGCCTGCCCAACCGAGTTGCTTTCACCCACCCTGCATTTTGTCCTTTCCAATCCAGAGCTCGAAGATCTCATCTATGGCGGCAAGGGAGTCGGTTCGCAGGGCGATGGCTGCGTTCAGCTCGTCGCCAGGGGGGTAAAAGAACAGAAAAGACTCATCGCGAAACTCAAAGAGATGGACACCGATCCTTATCCATTGACAATAAAAGCGCAAAACAAGACAAATTCTGCCGCGTCAGGCAATAAAAACGAGACGGAGGAATGACCATGGCGCAATTAGCGAGCAAGGGCGGAACGCCGGTGCGTACGGAACGATTCCCTTTTTGGCCGGTCTGGGGTGATGAGGAAATCGAAAATCTTACTGCGGTGATCAAAAGCGGCAAATGGGGATGTCTGCATGGGACGCTGTCCGATGAGTTTGAACGTAAATTCGCCGCCTATCAGGACGCCAAATATGGCATTCTGGTCAACAGCGGCACCACCGCATTGAAAATTGCTCTCACTGCAGCCGGGATCGGCGCGGGAGATCAAGTCATTGTCCCGGCCTATACGTTCATCGCCTCCGCGTCGTCCATCATCGAAGCCGGCGCAGTGCCCGTTTTTGTTGATATCGATCCGCATACTTTTAATATCGACGTTGACCATGCCGCGGAACTGCTGACCAGCGCCACCCGCGCCATCATGCCGGTGCACTTTGCCGGCCGGCCCGCTGATATGGACGCCGTGCTGGCGCTGGCAAAAAAACACGATCTCGTCGTCATTGAAGATGCGGCGCAGGCCTGGGGCTCGGAATGGCGGGGGACCGGCGTCGGCGCCCTTGGCCAAGCCGGTACATTCAGCTTTCAATCGTCGAAGAACATCAATGCGGGCGAAGGCGGCATCATCATCACCAACGATGATCTCGTCGCCAAAATGGCCAGAGCGCACAACAATTGCGGCCGCAGCCAGGAAGGGCAGTGGTACGAACATTTCTATTTTGGCGGCAACACTCGAATCACGGAGCTGCAGTCCGCCGTGCTGCTGGCGCAGTTTGGCCGCTACCCCGAGCAGATGAAGATTCGTCAGGATAATATGAATTATCTCAATCAGGAGTTGGCCGCGATCGAGGGGATAAAAGTCCTGGCAGAGGATGCGCGCATCACCAGTCAGTCCGTGCATCTGTTCATTTTCCAATACAGAAAAGAGTTCTTTGCCGGCAAGGACAAAAGTCTTTTCATTGACGCCATGCGAAAAGAGGGCATCCCCACGAGTCCGGGCTATTCCATACCCCTCTACAAACAGCCGGTCTTTCAGAAAAAAGCGTTTGGGCCGCGCGGCCGCGCCGTCGATCTGCCCATCGATTATACGGCCGTCGTCTGCCCGCAAACCGAAAAGGCCTGCTTTGAAGAAGCGGTCTGGTTCACCCAGAACGTACTGCTCGGCACCCGCGAAGATATGGATGACATCGTCGAAGCGATCGTCAAAATAAAGGTGCATGCTGAGGAGCTGTAATTGGAGAAGCAAGTCTTTGCATATTTTAGCCTGATTATTTCACAACAGTCTCATAGAGGCGACGCTACAAGATGCAGAGATGTTTAGTCTCTTGGGTTTCTTGTCGGAAGCACAATTGACCAGAAACGG
>RQOI01000125.1 GCA_003854995.1 Candidatus Zhuqueibacterota bacterium | reverse complement strand
GCACGCGCTTTATTTTTCCTTGATTTTCAGCCCGTGATTGGTTAATTTTACCGACTTTGAACAGGTCCGTCAGGCTTCAATGACTGGAGATCTGCTGGATCGATGGCTCGTCACTGTCCGGCAGAGGTGAGTTGCGG
This sequence comes from Candidatus Zhuqueibacterota bacterium, assembly GCA_003854995.1. Taxonomy (GTDB): domain Bacteria; phylum Zhuqueibacterota; class Zhuqueibacteria; order Residuimicrobiales; family Krinioviventaceae; genus Kriniovivens. The sequence goes on along the minus strand of RQOI01000125.1, from coordinate 19,835 downwards.
CATATCCCCGCTGAAAGGACCAGGAAATGATGAAGATACTCGATACCATCCTGCAAATCGAAGACAACTCCAAGGCACAAGTCGCGGAAGCGCAAAAAAAGGCGCGCGAAATAAGAGAGGCGGCGGAAAAAGAAAACGCCGACCGTCTGAGCGCTGCCCGCGCCGAGTCCGCCGCCGCGCTTGCGGCGTCCGTCAATGAGGCAAAAAAAGAGTGGGAAGAAAAATATCGGGCCACCCTGCATTCGCAGGACGCGCTGCAAAGCGATTTCATCCAGAGCAAGAGCAGCGAGATCGAGAGTGCGGCCGATAAAATCGCCGCCATCATTAAAAATCCGCAGTATAAAAATATCGATGACTAGCGCATTATCAAAATATGCTTTCATAAACGCCAAACTCCGCGCGCGCATCAGCAAGAATCTGCCCGACGATCGCATCGATGAAATGATAAAGGCAAAATCACTGCTCGAGTCCATCGAGCATCTCAAGGACACGCCGTTCGATGTCATTTACAGCGTCTATAGCGAGACCGGCGACATACGGACGGCGGAGAAAGAGTTGTTGAAAAAAGAGATCGCTCTGTTCATTGAGCTGCTCAAATATGTCGATGCCAGGACCGGCGAATACATCCAGGCGCTGGCGCTGCGTTATGAAGTCAGCAATCTCAAGAATTGCATACGCCTCTTTTTTGACCGCACCCTGCGCGGCCGCGATATATCCCTGCAGACGCCCTATCTCATCCATGAAAAGATTGTCAACAATTACAGCTGCGACCGCATCATTCATGCCAACTCCCCGGAAGAGCTCGTCGAGTCGCTCCAGGACACTCCTTACTACGATGTCGTCAAATCGACGGCAGATGAATTAAAAGAAACATCGACCGTTTTCCCCATCGAAATCGCGCTGGATCGTTTTTATTACGACAATCTCTTCAGCCGCTTGTCTGCTTGCCTGACGAGCAGGGATAAAGACATTGCGCTGCAGGTCTTTCATCTGGATGTCGATGTCGAAAACATTGACCGGATGATGCGGTTCAAACATTTTTACGCCATGGAGGCGGAAAAGGCGTTTCGCTATATCATCCCCTATGGCGTCGTGCATGTGAACATGGAGCATTTTCGCCGGATGTACGAGAATGAGGATATATCCGGCATTATCGAGGCGCTGATGGAAAAGAGCGATGCGTCGCTAAAGACACTTTTCAAGGCGGACGTGCGCGAGCGCTATGCCAGACTGTCCTTTATCGAAAAAATCGCCGAACACATACTGCTGTACGAGGCTCGCAAGATCCTCTTTGGACCGCCGTTCACCATCGGCATCATTCTGGCCTATTTCATCCTGAAACAGGATGAGATTAAAAAGATCATGACTATTTTGAATGCAAAGAATTACAACTACCAGCCTGAGAGGATCAGCGGACTGTTATGATATTTCCGGAAAAAATGATCCAGGTCATCGGCATCATACCGCGCCGATACAACGAAACAGTCACCAAAAAACTTTTGCAGCAGGGACTCGTCCATTTCATCAACATTCATTATACAGATCAGGCGCTGGAAGAAAAGATTGAAGCAGCTGAAGCCGCACCCTCTTCGGCCGAAGCTGAGAAGAGCCAGTCTGTGTCGCTCACGGAAATACGCAGGCGAGCGGAAGGCTTTTTACGCATGGCCGGCGAGACCGGCAATGTCCAGTCCTCTCTGCCGGACAATATCGAGCCGGTTTTAGACTGCGCTGAAGCGGAGAAAGAGCTCGACAGGCTGGCGACTCGGATCGAATCGCTGCGAAATCGACAGAGCACGATCCAGACGAACATATTAAAGTTCGAAGATATCAAAAGGCAGATGGATCTCTACGGCGATCTGAAGAGTACGATCAGTAAAAGTTCCCCTCTGTCGTTTCTGCAAATCCATGCGGGCAGTATCGATCCGGCGCTGATCGACGGCTTTAAGAACGAATTTGCCGCTCTGCCGTCGCTGGTGATCGAAATTGCCGCGAAGGAGAGCAGGGAAAAGTTCATTCTTCTCATCAACATGAAACGCGATGAACTCGCCGTCAAAGCCATCATGGAGCGGTATCACTGGACCGATTCGCTCATGTCGTCTTATAAAGAGGACATCAAAGACGCCGCTGTCTCTGAATTGAATGAAAAGATCACGGCTTTGAAAAAGGAGCAGGAAAAGGCTGCATCAGAGTTTGGCAGCATCCTCGCGGAGAAAAAAGATGCTCTGGTGGAAATTTACACACGGGCGCGCTTGCATGAGATGAGTCTGAGGGTCAAGTCCTATTTGAACAGCACCGAGTACGCGCTCCTTTTTTCGGGCTGGCTCCCCCTGAAACGGCAGAAGGACTTTGAAAGAGCGATGCAGAGCGCGACAGGCGGTGAATTTTACCTCGAATGGATCAATCCGGGCGAGGAATCCATGGTCGTGCAGCCCGCTACGCCGGTCAAGCTGGATAATCCCCCTTTTCTCGCGCCGTTTGAGATGCTGGTGGAAAATTTCGCGATTCCCGCCTACGCTTCCATCGATCCGACGCCCTTTGTCGCGCTGTCCTATCTGATGATGTTCGGCATGATGTTCTCCGATGCCGGCCATGGTCTGGTTCTCATATTGGCGGGACTTATCGGCAATCGACGGACGAAAGCCAAGAGCGGCATCAACAAGCTATATCAGCTGATCACCTACTGCGGCTTTTCCGCGATCATCTTTGGTGTCCTCTTTGGTTCCTATTTCGGCTTTGCCCTGTTCAAGCCGCTCTGGTTCAATTATCACGGCATCGTCGCGGGACATAGCTCCGGGAACCTCTATATCACCGACATTTACGGCATCCTCAAGATCACGATCTATTTTGGCGTCTTTATCATCGCCATGGGCATGCTGCTCAACTGGATCAATGCAGTGCGCAAGAAGAGATGGCTGCGCCTGGTCTTTGACAAGACCGGCGTGCTCGGCGGCTGGATCTACGGCGCCGGCGTCTATGCCGCTTTTTATTTTGTCAGCACGGACTATAAAACGCTGCCGGATCGCCGGTTTTTAATCTTGATGATTGCGCTGCCGGCGCTGCTTCTTTTTTTCAAACCAATCGTCCCTCTCATTTTTCCGGATCGCGAGGGGAAAAAGCATGCTTTCACTTTTTCCACTGTGATCGATTTCTTCATGGAATGGATCGTTGAAATGCTGGAAATATTCAGCGGCTTTCTGGCGAACACGCTGTCGTTCATGCGAGTGGCCGGACTGGGCATCGCGCATGTGAGCCTGATGATCGCTTTCTATCAGATGGCGATGATGGCTTCCTCTGACGGGAGGTTGGGTCTGTTTTCATATGTCATTCTCCTTCTGGGCAATATTCTCGTGGTTTTGCTCGAAGGGCTTTCCGCCGGCATTCAATCTCTGCGTCTCAATTATTATGAATTCTTTTCCAAGTTTTTTCAGGAAACCGGCTATCGCTACAAGCCGATTTCCTATTCTTCAAAGGACTAGATGCATGGAGCATTCTTAAATAAATCGGACTATATATCAGGAGCACGTGATGAAAAAGAACATGAAAAAATCGGCGGTGGAAAAATTGCGCATGAACATCAGAACAAGCTTGATCGTCCTCGCAGCTCTGTTGTGCATAACGGGTGCGGTTTTCTCCACTGATGTCACGACCCAAGAAGATCAGCAGCCGGCCGAAGGAACACAAATCACTCAGATCTCCAAAGAGCAAGCGGACGTATCCAAGATCGCGCTCATCGCCGCGGCCATCGCTTTTGCCGCCGGCGCGCTGGCAGCCGGGTTCGCCATATCGCACGTCGGCGCCGCTGCCATGGGCGCGGTGGCAGAGAAACCAGAGATCGGCGGACAGGCGCTCATCTTCATCGCCCTCGCCGAAGGTCTCGTGGTCTTTGGTTTCATCACCGCTCTGATGATACTCGGCAAGATGTAGGTCGGCAGTCCCCGAATGCGTCCCAACTGCCGGGAGGCTCTGCTTTTAAAAGGGTAGATGTTGCATGAAATATTTTGTCATCGGCGATGAAGATACTGTTCTGGGATTCGGTTTGGTCGGCGTCAAAGGTTTCGCCGTCAAGAATCAAACGGAAGCTGAAAATTCGTTGAAAGAGGCGTTGAAAGATGCTGAGATCGGCATCATTATCATCACCGAAAAGGTCGCTGAATGGATTCGTCCGCAGGTCGATGCCTATCTTTTCACTTACAATTTTCCGCTCATCGTCGAAATACAGGACCGGGGCGGCAGAATGGCAGGGAAATCCGGCATACACCAGATGGTGAATGAAGCTATCGGCGTCAAACTCTAAGTTGACAAGGCGATCAGCATGACAAACACTCAGGAAACCGTTCTCATCGACAGCATCAAAAAACAGGCACACGATGAAGCGCAGAAGGTTTTGGACAGCGCGCAGCGTTTTGTTGAAGAACGGAAAAAAAGCACGGATGACCAGATCATTCGATTGAAAAAAGAGAACGAGGAAAAAGAAAAACAGCAGGTGAACGCCATAGCTCAGGACGCTGCGCGCAAGATTGCATCGCTGGAGAGAAAACAACTGCTCATCCGCAAAGAAAAAATGGTTCAGCACGTCATTGAGCGAGTGCAGGAAAAATTCGCCGCCCTGCTGGCGCAGCCCGAGTTCAAAGAGATACTGCTCGACTGGACCGTGGAGGCGGCGCTCGGCCTGGAGGAGAGCGATCCCTCTCTGAACGTCAGCGCGTCGTGCGCCCACCTGGTCGATGATGCTTTTCTTGACAAAGCAGCGCATCTCTATAAAAAGCTCACCGGTGAAGATATTACTTTCACTCGCGCACCGGAAGTGATGCCAAAAGGATGCGGCATTATTTTAGAAGCAAAAAATGGAAGAACAGCATATAATAATCTTTTGGAAAACCGGCTTCATAGGTATGACGACACCATACAGGCAATTGTACTAGAGGATATTTTCAATGAGTAATCTCATGCCGGACGGCAGCGAAAAGAGAGAGCGCATCATCGGGTCCGTCTTCCGCGTGAACGGACCGGTCATTGAAGCGATCGGCATCACGGACGCGATGATGCTCGAACTGGTCGCCGTCGGCAGTAACCAACTGACCGGCGAAATAGTAAAGCTGGAAAATGGCAAAGCGATTATACAGGTCTATGAAGATACGACTGGAGTGAAACCGGGAGAGCCTGTGTATGGAAGCGGCGCGTCGTTATCTGCAGAACTCGGCCCCGGACTTATCGGCACCGTTTATGACGGCATTTTACGGCCGTTATCGGCGTTGTTAAAAATGAGCGGCGACTTTTTAGACCGGGGCATCACTGCCCCCCCCATTGATCAGGAGAAGAAATGGTATTTTGAGCCGCTGCTGGCCGCAGGGACGACAGTGCAGGGCGGCATGATCATCGGCCAGGTGCAGGAGACCGAGCTTTTTCAGCATCAGATTCTCATCCCGCCTGGCCTGCAGGGGATGCTGGTCTCTGTCGCGCCGGCGGGTAACTATACGGTGCAGGATACCATTGGCGAAATAGAGCGCGACGGGGTTGTGCACGCCGTGCGCATGTCGCAGAAATGGCCGATACGCCGGCCGCGACCGGTTAAAGGGCGTTCTCCGTTGGATATGCCGCTGATCACCGGACAGCGGGTGATCGACACCCTGTTCCCGGTCGCCAAGGGCGGCACGGTCGCCATACCGGGAGGCTTTGGCACCGGCAAGACCATGACCCAGCACGCAGTGGCCAAATGGTGCGACGCTGACATCATTGTCTACATCGGCTGTGGCGAGCGGGGCAATGAAATGACCGATGTTTTAAATGATTTTCCAAAACTTGTCGATCCGCGTACCGGAAGAAGCCTCATGGAACGCACCATTCTCATCGCCAACACTTCCAATATGCCGGTATCTGCCCGGGAAGCAAGTATTAATACCGGTGTCACTTTGGCGGAATATTTCCGCGATCAGGGCTACCACGTCGCGGTCATGGCGGATTCAACCTCGCGCTGGGCGGAAGCGCTGCGGGAATTGTCGGGCCGCATGGAGGAGATGCCGGCCGAAGAGGGCTTTCCGGCCTATCTGCCCACCCGCATCGCCGAGTTCTACGAGCGAGCGGGATTCATGGAGACGCTGTGCGGCAAGAACGGCTCCGTCACCCTGATCGGCGCCGTGTCGCCGCCGGGCGGTGATTTTTCCGAACCCGTCACCCAGCACACGAAACGTTTTGTCCGCTGCTTCTGGAGTCTCGATCGACAGCTCGCCAATGCGCGCCACTATCCCGCTATTTCATGGATAGAGAGCTACAGCGAGTACCTGTCAGATATCGCGCCCTGGTGGGAGCAGAATGCCGGCGCCGAGTGGAGCGAGCACCGCAGCGCCATCATGGATCTGCTGCAAAAAGAGGTGCGCCTCAATCAGGTGGTCAAGCTGGTCGGCCCTGACGCGCTCCCCGATTCGCAGCGTTTTATCATCGATGTCTGCACCCTTTTCAAAAATGCCTTTCTGCAGCAGAATGCGTTCGATGAACACGACCGCTACTCGACCGTCAAAAAACAGTACAAGATGCTCGAACTCATCATCTACTATTTCAAGCGTGGCCAGAAAGCGATCAAAAATGGCGTCACTCTCGTCAAGCTCAGACAGATGAAAGCGTATCAGGATCTGGTGAAAATGAAGTTTTCCATCCCCAATGACGATCTGTCCGAATTTGACAGGATTATGGCACGTCTTGAACGCTCTTTCGATCAGTTGGAGGCTATTTTTGGTTGATGACAAAAAAATCGTTTTGCCTGGCCGGAAGGACGGTGCGGCCGTGACAGCGTCCCGCAAGACCGCGCCCGCATCCCTGTCGCCGGCCGTCCTCGAAAGGCTGAAAAGCGCCAAGGAATATATCGGCATCGACAAGGTCGATGGGCCGCTGATTTTCATAAGAAAGACGCACAGCGTCGGCTACCGGGAGCTCGTCGAATGCGTCGATGCGGCCGGCTTGACCCGTCTCGGCATTGTCCTGGAAACATCGGCGGATGTCGTCGTCGTGCAGGTTTTCGAGGGCACTGCGTCGCTCACCCTGCCGCAGACGCGGCTCCGCTTCAAGGGCGAGCCGCATAAACTGGGAGTGTCGGAAAAGATGCTCGGCCGCGTCTTCAACGGACTCGGGCAACCGCGCGATGGTGGTCCGGCGCCGCGGGCGGAGCACTATCTCAACGTCAATGGCAAAGCGATCAATCCGACCGCGCGCGCTTACCCGCGCGACTTTATCCAGACCGGCATCTCGGTGATAGACGGCATGAACACCCTGATCCGCGGTCAAAAACTACCGATCTTTTCCGGCAACGGTCTGCCGCACAATGAACTGGCCGGGCAGATCACCCGCCAGTCAAAGATACGCGGCGCAGAATCCGAGTTCGCCGTCATTTTTGCCGCCATGGGCGTGAAACACGACGTCGCCAATTTCTTCATCCGATCCTTCGAAGAATCCGGCGTCTCGCACAAGGTCGCTCTTTTTCTCTCCCTCGCAGATGACCCGTCGATCGAGCGGCTCATCACCCCCCGCAGCGCTCTCACCCTCGCCGAGTTTCTGGCCTTTGAGAAGAACATGCACGTGCTCGTGATCCTGACCGATATGGCGAATTACTGCGAATCGCTCAGAGAGGTGTCGACCATCCGCGGCGAAATCCCGTCGCGCAAGGGCTATCCCGGTTACCTCTACTCTGACCTGGCCGAGCTGTACGAGCGGTCCGGCATGCTCAAGAGCTCGCCGGGCTCGATCACCCAGCTTCCCATTTTGACCATGCCCAATGACGATATTTCGCATCCGATCCCGGATCTCACGGGTTACATCACCGAGGGGCAGATCGTCTTTGAGCGTGAGATGCACTCGCGCGGCATCTATCCGCCGGTGGCCGGCCTGCCCTCGCTGTCGCGCCTGATGAAAGACGGCATCGGCAAGGACATGACCCGGGAAGACCATCCGCACCTGGCGAGCCAGCTGTTCGCCGCCTACAGCTATGTCAAGGACGTCCGCAATCTTGCGTCGGTCATCGGCGAAGAAGAGCTGACGCCGCTCGACAACAAGTATCTCGAATTTGGCAAGGCGTTTGAGGAAAAGTTCATCACCCAGAGAAGGGATGAAGACCGGACGATCGAGCAGACCCTTTCTCTGGGGTGGGAGACGTTGCGCCTGCTCCCGGCCGAAGAGCTGACCCGCTTGACCGAAGAGGAGATCGACACCTACTATGCCGTTTAATGCCTACACGCCGACGCGCACAAATCTTCTCCGGCTCAAGCATGATCTCTCTTTCGCCAATTTGGGCTATGACCTGCTCGATCAAAAGAGAAACATTCTCGTCATGGAGCTCCTGAACCTTGTGGACCAGACCGTCGACTATCAAAATCTGGTCGATGAGGCGCTCAAGACCGCGTATGTCTCCCTCGAAGAAGCTGTGCTGAAAATGGGCAAGATGAAGGTCTTTTGTCTGTCGAGCGCTGTCCACATCGATGCGGATATCAAGATCAGCGCGCGGAAAATCATGGGTGTCTCTCTGCCCCAGGTGACGACAGACTTTGCGGAACGTTCGCCCTATTTCAGTCCGTCCGGCACCCATTTTTTCATCGATAATTCTATTGTCCATTTCAAAGAAGCGCTCAAACTCATGGGACGCTTTGCCGAGCTCAAGCTATCGGTCATGCGTCTTGCCAGAGAGGTGAAAAAAACCATACGAAAAGTAAATGCCCTTGAAAAGATTGCCATTCCCGAATACCAGCGGGCGGTAAAGTTCATTGAAAACCGGCTTGAAGAAAACGAGCGGGATGCGGTCATTCTGCTCAAGAAAATTAAAGAGCGGCTCGAAACGAAAAGCAGTCAAGGAGAAGCGCATGAGTGATATCATACGTAGGATACTGGTATATGTCGATGAGACCGAACACGCGGTTTTAGCTGCCCACTATGCCGTGTGTCTGGCAAAGACGCTTGACGCAGAGCTGTCGGCTTTATTTGTCGTCAACACGCAAGCCCTCGGCACCCTGCTCAAGTCGCGCATCTTTCTCGAAGACGAGGAGATGGAGTATCGCACGGACCTGAGCGCCGACGCCGAACGGTATCTGAACCACGTGAAGACGATCGGGCAGACAAAAGGCGTCGAAATTGCACTCATCAATACAAGCGGCTCTGTCAGCAATGAGATAAAAAAATGCGTCAAAGAGAGAGATATCGATCTCTTGATCATTGGCGAGCTGTCAAGGATACAGTCACGCCGCGATCAGTTCTATGATGAAACAGAAAGAGCGATGCGGAGCGTGCCCTGCTCCGTCCTCATGGTCAAAGATGAAGAGCATGTGTGGAAGATATACGACCGTCTTTTATAGCAACGAACAGGGATTCATGTTGAATTATCACAGGAGTTGGAGATGAGTTTACTCGACATATTGACAAAGGATGTCATTGCTGTGCCGCTGGTGTCCAGCGATAAGAGCGGCGCCATCATGGAACTGATACAGCTTTTCAAGAAAAGCGGTGTGATCGCCAATGAGAATGAAGTTTATGATGCGATCATGCTGCGCGAGGCCAAAGGCAGCACTGGCCTGGCAAAGGGCATCGCTGTGCCGCACGCGAAAACCCTGGCGGTGAAGAAAATCGCAGCCGCGATCGGCATATCGCCGGCCGGGATCGAATTCGGTTCCCTGGACGGCCTTCCGTCCAAGCTGATCTTTCTCATCATCGCTCCGCCCGATCAAACCGGACCACACGTTGCGCTGCTCTCCGAGATCGCGCGCCTGACGCAACATCAGGAGCTATGCGATGAGCTCGTCGCGGCGAGGAACGCGGACAGGGTCATCGCGATATTGCAGGGAGAAGAGTGAGGTGTAGGGCCTCAGGGACGGTTTGCAGCGAGGGGAGAAATTTTCATCATCCTCGGGTTCCAATACTACAGATTAGCAACATCGTGTTTTTTTTGCATAGTTTTCAAGTCAACCGCAGAGGGCGCCGACATTCACAGAGATATTAGCTGATTTCGCTTCTTTTCCTCTGTGACTCGGCGCCCTCGTTGGTTTAGATGTTTTGGTTGCAAAGGCTGCGCTTGTATGCTACGGGCTATTTGTCATTTATGGAGTGACGGACGATGAGGCAATACAAGAATATTTCTCTGAGAGCTTGGACGAAAGAATTGGAATAGCGGGAGTATGGCGTATGTTCTTAAGATAAAACGAGTGACGAATTAAAAAGTGCGTCCATTCAGCTACACTCCTTGAATTGAAATGACGAAATAGCTAGAGTTACCTTCCTTTAGAGAAATCAATAGCCGGTATTAAGAGTTCGCTCAAAGTAGCAGACTGTGATGGTCCTCGATGGCGAGAAATTCTAGAATTCAATCAAATTACAAAGCTCACGAGTTCTGCCTGGTCGGCATTTTGAAAAATTGCGAAAAGAGGTGCAGCTATGTGTAAAAAGCATTTTTATAGCAGCCTGACCTTGCTTTTCCTCTCACCTATAATTGTTTTTGCATCGGGAAATGCAGGTCAAAGTCTCACCTTTGACGGCGTCGACGATATTGCGATTGTCCCGGATAATCTGTTGCTTGATAGCTTGGCGCAAAATTATACTATTGAGGCGTGGGTGAATTTCTCAACGAGTGCGAACACACCGCGCATCATCGATCGCGCCGGTGTCTTTTCGCTCTACATTGATCCCACTGGCGGCGATCATGTCGAGTTTTTTTCTTACACGAATCCGACAGCGGTGATTAAATCCGCTGTACTCAGCAGTGGTGTTTGGCATCACGTCGCTGTGCGACGGCAAAAAGTAGGGCTTTACTATGTGACCGCTTTTTTCGTTGATGGACTACCGGGCGCCACTTCTACGAGTGCGGACTTGGCTTTGGCGGCCGGTACAACACAGCTGACTTTGGGCAATACCTTATCACCAGGGAGTGCGCTTGCGCATCCCTTGCATGGTAAATTGGATGATGTTCGATTGTGGAAAATAGCCCGCAGCGATGCTGAAATTGCCGCTTACCGCGGTTTCACTTTGTCTGGAATCGAAACAGGCCTCTTGGCTGTCTATGAGCTGAATGACGGATCAGGACAGACTTTTCATGACAAGAGTATAAATAGTCTTTCAGGCACTCTGGGCACAGATCCTCTCAATGTAGATGTCAACGATCCGGTGTGGGGTCCCTCGAACGCCCCTGTTGGCCTGAATCTTCTCTCGCCCAATAGCGGGACGTTGAAAATTGGTGAGCCGTTAACGATCACATGGGTGGCTGATCCTGCACTGATCCATGTGCATCTCTTATTTTCAGTTGACAACGGAACCTCTTGGATGTATCTCGCGCACACCGCTGCAAACACTGGCAATTTTTCAACCTATGTGCCCGGTTATCCGACGACGCATGCCGTTTTCCGTGTGCAAGATGCAGGCGATGAGGCCAGATTTGATGACAGCGATGCTCTTATCACCTTTAGCAGCGTTGGTTCTTGGCAGAAGATGCTGACAAAAGAGGCAGAAGATGCGACAATTACCAAACCAATGCATATCAATTGGGATGGTCATGCTTTTGACTGCACTTTTATCTATAGCTCTCATAATCTTAGCGGGATTGCTGACCTCAGTGTCACTGTTCCCAATGATGGATTGTACGTCCTCTGGGCTCGAGTGCGCTCAAAGGGGGGCACCCGTAACTCTTATTTTGTTTCCATAGATGGCGGCAGCGAGCACGTCTGGGATACGGCAAAAAATGATCGTTGGAACTGGGAAAAGATTTCGAGCCGCGGTGCGACAGGCATCGCCGGTGTTTCTGCTGAAGTTGATCCTGTATTGTTCAATTTAACGGCGGGACAGCATACGATCAGATTTCGTGGCCGCGAACATTACACCCGTCTTGATCGCATTCGACTGACTAACGATCTGGCCGCTGTCTATTGGGATGAACCGGACGAGTGGATTGAGTTGGTGAATCCGCCGGATGGTGAAGATGGCGGCTGGGTGGTGCGCGGCACTGACTATCAAATCACCTGGAAATCCCAGAATATCTCCGATAAAGTGACAATCGAATTTTCCAAGGAAGATCGCTTTTTCACCTCACCTGTCCTCATCGTCCGAGGAACGGATAATGACGGCGCCTACCTCTGGCATGTTCCGGACGACTCTGTAGACGACGCTTTCATTCGCATTTCCGACGGCAACGGGGGAAGCTGTCCGTTGGATCAAACATGGGACGCTTTTTCAATTATCAATCCGCCGCCGCAGATCACGCTGACAGCGCCCGCTGGCGGTGAAAAATGGAATGTCAGCACCGTACATAATATCACCTGGAGCTCAAAATATTTTAATGGAACGGTCAGTTTGGCATACAGCATCGATAAAGGTGTATCCTGGACAACCATTGCTACGAACAGGCCCGCGAGCGGTGTATTCGCATGGAGTGTTCCGAATACGCCATCGGATTTATGTCTGGTTCGAGTGGCAGATAGCGAAGATGGCGTTCCCATGGATGTGAGCGACCATGTGTTTTCTATTGTTTCGATAACGCCGCCGCCGAGCATTGATTATGCTCTTTCCTTTGATGGACTGAATGATTTTGTCAGCGTCGCCAATAGCGCAAGCTTGAACGTGGCGAAGAAATTCACCATTGAATTCTGGCTAAAGACCGATAGTCCCAAGCAGAATTACGGTCGAATTTTGGAAAAGGGTTCTTGGGATGAATACTATATGGCATTTTACAACTCGACGGGGAAAATGTGCGGCGCTTTGCGCGTAACTTTCGAAGGCGGTACAAAAATGGACACACCGATCGGTCCTTCACGAACCGTTGTCGCCGCAAACAAATGGTACCATATTGCCGCCACCTATGATGGCTCTGTTGCACGACTCTATGTCAATGGCCTGTTGGAGAGCTCGAAAGCCACGACAGCCTCTCCGCGTCAACTAATGGGTGATCTCATCATCGGTGCTGTGAAACGCCCTGGATACATGGAAAATCACCTGAAAGGACTGTTGGATGAGCTGCGTATATGGAATAAAGACCGTTCCAGTACGGAGATCACGGCCGCTATGTGCAAAACCTTGCAAGGCAATGAAACGGGATTGGTAGCCTATTATACTTTTAATGAAGGTGCGGGGCAGGTATTGGGAGATTTGACCTCATATCAGAATCATGGTCGTTTGGGCGGCGCCGTTGCAGCCGATGATGCAGATCCCGCATGGGTCGTGAGCGACCGTCCGGCATCAGTATTGACCATTTCCGAAGTAGTGCCCCTGGCAAAGAATTCTTCTCAAGTGGATATGCAATTGCCGATAGAATTTCAACTGGAACAAAATCACCCGAATCCCTTCAATGCCGGCACAACAATTGCCTATGACATTCCGAACGTGAATGAGACGACGATGGGCGTAATCCTCACTATCTACGATATTCGAGGACAGTTGATCCGGATGTTGAACGGTTCATCGGAACCCGGCAGCCACCAAATCTTTTGGGATGGCGCTGATGAATCCGGCATTTCAGCCTCTTCCGGCGTCTATTTCTATCGTCTCGATGCTGGAAGCTTTAGTGCGAGCAAACGTATGGTGATGCTCAAATAGCATCATATGAAGGGGACTCAAGCGAAGAATATTTTACAAGGTACAATTTAGCTATCGCGTGATAGTTGGATTGTACCTTTTCTTATATTCCTTATTTCTCTGCAGTTGACAGTAGCGCGAAATAATTGTGGTTGCGCGGCTCATTATGGACGTTGGACAAATACAAAGGAGGCAATGTGGTCGAAAAGAGCGGCACTGCGGTGCGAGTCGAGATCGTCGAAATAATGGGTGGCGGAAAGTGTCCCTCTGGATTCGAGGTCGGACGCACCTGGGTCGTATCTGACGGACTCTGTCCGGCGGACATGTGCGCTTGGGCATTCAATGCAATACTTCCGTTCATCACCACGTTGCGTTTCGGCGGGCGATTCCCTTGGCGTGAAGAGCCGTTAGCCCGTGTCTGTTGTCCTGACGCCGATAATCCAGTCGTTTTCCAGCTGACTCCTGAACCCTTGCAGTGAAGCAACAACGTGTGCCAAATCATTGCGATTATGCTTTTAACTGGCTGGTGACCACCAAGATGGCGCATTATGAACAACTCGATCTTGAAAATTTCAGTTTTGCTTATCTGGGGATTCGTGTTATGCATTTCGATAAAAAGAGAAACTCATACCGGTTGGCCTGCTCACTTCAATTCAGCTACAAGCATTGGGTGCAAGTCACGCGTTGATAGAATTTATCAAGAGGATAAATTCTGCGCGAACGCTTTTTTCTTGAAAAAATCTCTGAATACAATTTTTCCGCTAGATTTCAAAATTCATTTGAATATCCCGATTCAATTTTATATTATATCAGGAAATCAATGATGGGGATATTCAATTGGAGGTTATTCCAGGAGGTGAAATTTAGCGATCGAGTAGTGACGAGGGTGCGGCTTTTTTATTGGCAAATTGCCGAACTTTTTGCCAGATGAGTACGCTATATATTTTTCCAGACCGTGGATGATAAATTTTCAAATATGCAAAGGTGGAACTCTGGTACGTTTATTTGCTGCGTTCATACTTTTCACTTTTTTCGTTTCGGATCTAAAATTGCGAAAGTCAGGATTTACCGTAGAGGCACAAATTGGACCGGTGTATGTGCGAGAAAACGCTGACAACTCGGAATTGCAGACCTTATTAAATCTCAAGGTCGGCTGGTCGTTTTAGCATTTCACGGTGCATTTCTCAATGAGCTTGCGGCGTACCTGCCGCCGCTCTTTGAGCAAATAGCATCAAAAGGAGGCGTCATGTTTGGTTATATCTTTGCATTTCTCTTCGGGATTTTAGCCTTGGCATTTATAATGACAAGAAAAGGCAAGGTCAATCCAGGGCAGGTGAAAGGATTATTCCAAAGCAGCGGCAGGTTGATCATCATCGTGATCGCGGGCATCATTTTGATCGCCCTGTTGGCGCAGGCCTTTGTGGTGATCGAGGCCGGGACTGTGGGCGTCGTCAAACGATTCGGCGCTGTCCAGGGTGAACTCGCCCCCGGACTGCATTTCATCATTCCATTCATTGACCAGGTGGTCAATTTCCCAACCGTAAAAAAGACCTACGAGGCCTCGGAATCGCCGGAGAGCAGCATGGCCGACTTTCCGGATATCATCATCTCAGCGCTCACTTCAGACGGACAGCAAATCCAGGTTGGCATAACCGCGCGGTTCATGATCCAGCCGGGAAAAGCCGCCTGGATATTGCAGAATCTGGGTTCGGAACGGGATTTTGTGGAAAAGGTCGTCAAGACCGAGATCCGCGGCTCTGGTCGCCGCGTGCCCACCAAGTTCGCCGCCTTTGATCTGTACACCAAAAACAGCTATGCCGCACAGCAAGCTCTGTTCGATGAGATCGCGCCCAAGTTTGATGAAAATGGCTTGATCCTGGACGAGCTGGTGCTGCGCAACATCGTGTTCACCGCAGAATACGCCCGGACGTTGGAAGAAAAGCAGATCGCGCTGGAAAATATCACCACCGAGAAAAACAAGCTGGAACAGGAAAAAATTCGCAAGGAACAAAAGATCGTGGCCGCCGAGGGAGATGCCAAGAGCATCGAAATCCGGCAGGCGGCGCTCACCAAAAATCCGACCATCATTCAGTGGGAATTTGTCCAGAAACTCGCGCCGAACATCCAGTGGGGTGTGCTGCCGCAGAATATGGTGCCATTGATGAATTTGCCGAGTTTCAATACAAATAAATGATCTTTAATCGAAGAAGAAATTGCCATGAAAAAATCTAATGATTGTCTTAATGGCCATATCATTTCATCGATCATTTTGTCTTTAATTTTTGTCACTGTTCCTCTGATCTACGCTCAAGCAAATCTCAATTGCACTCTTTTCGGTCGCTGGTCTAAAGGACCATGTTACGCCATGACCTTTAATGGCAGCCTGGCGTACATCGGAACAGGCGGCTGTTTTCAGGTCTATGATTTATCCGATTTGGCTGATCCACAATTGCTTGGCAGTGTCAATGTGAGTGCTGCGATTCGTTCTGTTGCATTACAGGATGGGTATGTATTCGTTGCGACTGAAATTTCCGGGATTCACGTGATTGATGTGGCTGATCCGACCAAGCCGATGGACCTGGGAATTAAAATGGACTATTTTGTGCATCAAGTTGCGATTAGTGGCAGTCTTTTAGTGGCGACCAGCGGTCAGGATTTCATCCGTATTTTTGACATTTCAGATCCAGTGAATCCCGTTGAAAAAGGTTTGTATGAGACACCAGGCTATGCCACTGGAATAGTCACTCGGGATGATATGGCCTATATCGCTGACGGGGATTCAGGTTTGCATATCATTGACTTGAGCAATCCGGATCATCCTGTTGAAAAAGGGCGGTTGGTCACTGGGCAAAAAGCTTTGACAATCGATGTTTCCGGCACTTACGCCTATGTGGCCAATAGATTCAGTCACACCATCAGCATCATCGATATTTCCGATCCGGCACGTCCGACGGAAGTGAAACTTGTAGAAAATGCACGACATCCTGCTGATCTGAAAATTCAGGGCGAATATCTGTATGTGGCAAATTACGCCAATCGTCTGAGCGTCTACCGAATTACAGATCCGCCGAATGTAGAACTCGTCAGCGAATTCATAATTGCGGGAAATCCAGTTTTTATTACGATGAAGGATGACCACGCTTTTATGTCAAATCAAAATGGTGGACTTTATTTTCTGGATGTTTCCGATCCGTATAATCCGACGGAAACACACTATCTGAATACCGGTGGGATTACGCTGGGCATAGGAATTAAAGGGAATTATGCCTATCTGGCAAATTCCACCGGCGGCATGGTAATTTTAGACATTGCAGATGCAAACGCTCCGGTTGAAATTGCCATGCTCGACTCGCTAAAGTATGCCTACAATATTGCCCTGCATGAAAATTATGCTTATCTGCTTGCCGAAAACAGGGGCATAAAGATCGTTGATCTAACGGATTCGATCCATCCGGTGCTGATTAAAGAGTATTTGATTGAAGGGAACGCCAAGGATATCGTTTTTCTGGAAAATTATGCTTACCTGGCTAATGGAATGACGGGTCTCCGAATCCTTGATGTTTCTGATCCGGTTGATCCCATCGAAACCGGATTTGTTGATTCATTGGGGATTGCAATTGCTGTGGCAGTGAGCGGAAATGTAGCGGGCGTCATTCAGGATCCTCAAGGTTTTCATCTCATCGATATTTCCAACAAGGCAAATCCAGTGGTCCTCGCTTCGGTCACCACTTCCGGCCGTGCGCGTGGAATTGCACTGGAAGGAAACACGGTTTATGTTGCTGATAGCAATGGAGGATTAATGATTTATGATATCAGCAATCCCGCAGCACCCATTGAAATTGGTCATTTTCAAAATGCCTATCAAGCCCATGACATTCGGTTACATCATCATTGGGCTTATGTGGGTGACGGTTCCCGCGGCCTTAAAATTTTAGATGTTTCTGATCCTACGAAACCTATTGAAAAAGGTAATTTTGACACAGGTTACTATGTCGAGAATATTGCCTTTGATGATGATTATATCTATATCGCCGATGGACAAAATGGGATCTATATCATTGAATTTCATGAGCCAGCTGTCGGCATCGATGAACGCCGGCGCTCGCCCATTGACCATTGTCAATTGGCACAAAATTACCCCAATCCGTTTAATCTGTCGACTCGTATTTCCTATTCGATAATTGAACCCTCTTTAGTCAGTTTAAAAATTTATGATCTTGTAGGGAGAGAAATCATCACATTGGTGAATAAATATGCAACTCCTGGCACCTATGATGTCAGTTTTGATGCGTCTCATCTTGCCAGTGGTATTTATTTCTATCAACTACAGATAAATGATATAATGACTCGTACAAAAAAGATGATTTTGTTAAGATGAGAATGCAGTCGCGCCGGGATCGGAGATTATCGCAGGTGAACTAACGGTTGATATCCCTTCATTCTATCCCAGGTTGTCTTCGCCGTCATCCTCTTTTGCTGTCGATCCCTGCAGGATATAGCCCGGGATGTTGATGGCCTTTTCCCAGTTGCGCGCTCTATGCAACTGTTCCAACGCTAAATTCTTCACGTCGCTCAGGTCAGCGCCCTGCAGGTCGGCGTCGCCCAGCTGTACGTTCTGCAGGTTCGCCTTGCTGAGGTCAGCGCCCCGCAGGTCAGCGCCGCCGAGGTGGGCGTCTTGCAGGTTTGCCTCCGAGAGATTGGCGCTCTGCAGGTTTGCTTCGAAGAGGTTGGCTTCCTGCAGGTTTGCGCCCGTCAGCACAGCCCGCTGAAATTGCGCGCTCCAGAGGCTGCCATTTTGTAGGTTTGCGCCCTTGAGGTTGGCCTCCTGCAGATCGGCGCCGCCGAGGTTGGCTTTCTTCAAGTTCGTCTTCACCAGCACGGCTTTCTGCAGGTTGGTGCTGCCCAGCTGGGCTTTGCGCAGATTGGCTTCGAAGAGACTGGCGCCCCGCAGATCGGCGCCACCCAGCGTGGCTTCCTGCAGGTTGGCGCCGTCCAGGACGGCATCCCCCAGGTTCGCGTACCAGAGGTTGGCTTCCCGCAGGTTTGCTTTCACCAGGTTGGCCTGCGACAGCGTCGCTTTCGCAAGAGTGGCCCTCTGCAGCCTGGCGCCGCTGAGGTCAGCTTGACGCAAAAAGCAGCTGTCCAGATTTATCTCAGTGACTTTTAATTTGTTCAAGCGGACAATGTTGCCCCGGATGCGGTGCGCCGCTTCATCCGAGTTCCAGCCCCTGAAATCATCGATCTCGTCGAGGTAACGTCTGATCAGGTGGCGTTTCGGATTCCTGCTGATCAGCCAGCCCGCCAGAACGCCAATGGCGACGAGGTCGAACAACATGCCAAAGGACTCGATGAAGAGGCCCTGCAGGAACGAGTTTTTGATGTCAAAGCGAGTCCAGATGCCAATAGCTGCGATCACAATCGCGGCCAGCAGCAAGACCGAACAGGAAATGCGGACATTGCTGTCTGTGATCCAGCTGAAAAATTTTTTGACAGTCTTCATCTCTGCGATCGATCCTGCTCAAACAGTTCGTTCCATATGCCTCAATTAGGTAAAAAAAGCAAAGAAAAACAAGCAAATAATGGTTGATCTGTCAGGAAGCGCACGCAAGCCTTCGCTCGAAAAATTAATGCGATAGAGTCACCTCACCTGGATTATTCACCACCGAGGGCGCCGAGTTCACAGAGGAAAAGAAGCAAAATTGGGCAATATCTCTGTAAATCTCGGCGCCCTCCGCGGTTGGCTTGTATTGTTCAAGCAGTTTTGTCCGATTCTCTGAGATGAAAGGCATATTTTGATCAATCCCAATGGAGAGAGTTCCCATGTCTTGCGGATTTGCAGAGAGTGGCTTGATCAGAATCAAGCAAGCAGCGAGAATTTTTACGCCTGCATGATTCATCATTTTCGGTTCGGATTGTGACGCATCGGCTTGCCCTCGATTTTTTCGATTGGGTCGTTCACATAGACTTTGCCCAGACCGATGGGCGAGGTGAGGATGCCGCCCTTTTTGTCCTCGCTGATGCCGTCCGAAAAGCCGAGATCCACCGGCACTTTGCCCCGACCGCCCTGGCCGTCCACGACGTAGGTGGGGCGGAGGAAGCCGGTGGTGGCGCCGCAGAGATCGCGACAGATTTCTTTTCCTTTGTACAGCTCGGTGCGAAAATGGCCGGTGCCCTCGACGAGATCGGCATAGTAAAGATAGTAAGGCCGCACGCCCATCCGGCCGAGGCTGTGCACCAGGTCGCGCATCACGTCGGTGTCGTCGTTCACCCCTTTCAGCAGCACGCTCTGGTTCGCCACCGGAATGCCCAGT
>RQOI01000660.1 GCA_003854995.1 Candidatus Zhuqueibacterota bacterium | reverse complement strand
CTGGAAGATTCGATCGAGGGCATCACCCACTCCATCTGCACCCTCGAGTTCGAGGCGCATCGCCCCCTGTACGACTGGTTCCTCGATGAGCTGGGCATCTATCATCCGCAGCAGATAGAGTTTGCCCGACTGAATTTGACCTATACCATCATGAGCAAGCGCCATCTGCTGCAGCTGGTCAAAGATGGCGTCGTGTCCGGCTGGGATGATCCGAGAATGCCGACGCTGTCCGGCCTGCGCCGGCGCGGCTATACGCCGGCGGCCATTCGCGATTTTTCTGAACGCATCGGCGTGGCCAAGCGGGACAGCATTGTCGACATTCAACTGCTCGAATATTGCGGCAGAGAAGATTTGAACAAGACGTCGCCGCGCGTCATGAGCGTGCTGGATCCGCTTAAAGTCGTCATCACCAATTATCCCGAAGGACAGGTGGAAGAGTTTGATGCGATCAATAATCCCGAGGACGAATCGGCCGGCACGCGCAAGGTGCCGTTCAGCCGCGAGATCTATATCGAGCGCGACGATTTCATGCAAGATCCGCCGAAGAAATTCTATCGACTCGCCCCGGGACGCGAGGTGCGTCTGCGATATGCCTATTATATAAAGTGCATTGACGTGATCAAGGACGAAAAGAGCGGCGAGATCATCGAGCTGCGCTGCACCTATGATCCCGAATCGCGCGGCGGCTATACGAGCGATGGCCGCAAGGTTAAAAGCACGATTCATTGGGTGAGCGTCGCGCACGCCGTGGATGCGACTGTGCGTCTGTATGACTATCTGCTGACCGTTCCCGATCTGGCGGATGTCGATAAAAAAGAGTTGACAGCATACATCAATCCGGATTCGCTGAAAATTCTGTCGCAGTGCAAGGTTGAACCCTCTCTGCTCGACAAACCCATCGGCTACAGATGTCAGTTTGAACGCAAGGGCTATTTTGTCATCGATCCGGATAGCGAGCCGGCCGCCGGTGTGCTTGTCTTCAACCGGACAGTGGAACTGCGCGATACCTGGGCCAGGATCGCGCAAGCAGGCGAATAAAAAAAATCGAATCTTTTGCATTCTGCAGTTGTTAAATATAGAGGATGAAGCAGGCGGTCGAAATCCCCTCCATTTTGAGTGCCGATCCCCCAGACACTCACAAGGCTGTCTGCTTCATCTTTTTTGTTTGCTAAAGTGAGTGCAAATGGTTAATTTATAGCCACGCGCCCGTAGCTCAACTGGATAGAGCTTCTGACTTCGGATCAGAAGGTTGGGGGTTCGAGCCCCTCCGGGCGTGCAAGGTCAACTCTTTTTGGTGGGATTTTCATAATTAACGATCGGCCTGATCGAATTCACTGTTCGATGGAAAGCAGAAATTTAGCTGTTTGGCACTTTTCGGTGTGCGCCAGCACTTTCAAACGCGGTGATTCGAAATGAGGAGTGTCTTGGGATCGAGTTTGATGTGAATCTTTCTGCCATTGCCGTCATCATGCGATTTGAGCAGACAAAAATCGATATAGTCTTTTTGCGGTTTCAGCATGATGATGATGTCTAAAAGATCGTAGAACTTGTTGACCGGCGCCGGCACACCGTGCTCGTCCAGATCGAGCTTTTCCCGGTGCAGCGTTGCTGAGAACCAGATGGCCACGTTGCTCTCTTGCGCCAGGCTGCGCCATTGCGCGAATTGCGCGGCCGTCGCACGTTCAAAAGGAAAGCCGTCGACAATGATGAGCTGCGGCTCACCGAGAAAGCCCATTTTGACCTGCTCGATGCTCGCTTTTATCTGCTCGAATGAACTGTCCTGCCGGAAATGCAGGATGACCCGACGGCGGATGATCTCTTCGTGGATGTCCAGTGCATCCTCGAGTTTAGAAGCTTTTGCCATCTCACTGAAGACCTGCTCGTACCAAGTCACAATGTGCCTGGGATCATCCGCGAACGAAATGTGCAAGACATTCTGGCCGAGCAGCAATTTATCTGTGGCGATATGCACCAGGCTGGCCGTCTTGCCAACGCCTTTGCGGGCTGTCAACACGCCCACCTGGCCTGTCCCCAGTCCGCCATCCAACGTTTCCTCCAAAACCCGAATCGGGCTTCGCTTGATGAGCTGTTCTTTTAGCATGCCTGCCTTTCAAAGTTAAGCTTTCGGCACTGGGCCGTTTCCCTGTTATCTGTTTTTGCTCTTTTCTGCAAACTCTTTGATGATCTCCGCGGCGAGGGCATCCGGCACTTTCGCATAGCGGCTGAACTCCATGGTGAATTCGGCTTTTCCCTGCGTCGCAGAGCGCAGAACAGTCGAGTAGCCGAACATTTCGCGCAACGGGACTTCCGCATCGACGGCTGTAAAGCCGTTGTCTTCCGCAGCGCTCTGAATGACGCCGCGGCGCTGATTGATCGTGGCCAGGATGACGCCCTGAAATTCTGACGGGCCTTCAACTCCCACGCGCATGATGGGTTCCAGGATGATCGGCTTGCAGCGCGGATAGACCTCCCGGAATGCCGACAGCGCGGCGGTCTGGAAGGCCAGGTCGGAAGAGTCCACCGGATGATAATTGCCATCATTGATGATAATTTTAATGCCGACGATGGGGAAACCGGTGAGCGTTCCCTTTTCCATCGCCATGTTAAAGCCTCTTTCGCAGGCCGGGATATATTCCGAAGGAATGGTGCCGCCCTTCACTTCATCGATGAACTCAAAATTCGATCCGTGGTTTGGCGCAATGGCGCCGACAATCCGCGCATATTGACCGGCGCCACCGGTCTGCTTTTTGTGCGTATAATCAAAGGTCGATGACCTGGAGATGCTCTCGCGATAGGCCACCTGCGGCCGGCCGGTCTCCAACTCAACGTCGTATTCGCGCCGCATGCGTTCGACATATACCTCCAGATGCAGCTCGCCCATGCCCCGGATGATGGTGTCATTCGTCTCATGATCGACATAGACCTGAAAGGACGGATCTTCCTTGGTGAACCGGTTGAGCGCTTTGGCCATGTTTTCAGACGCTTTGTTGCTCTTGGGTTTGAGGGACAATGAAATGACCGGCGTCGGCACAAACATGGAGGTCATGGTATAGTTGACCCTGGGGGAGGTGAAGGTGTCGCCGGAGGCGCAATCGATGCCGAACAGCGAGACAATTTCGCCAGGGCCGGCCTTTTTGATGTCCTCCATCTCGTCGGCATGCATGCGAACGAGACGACCTACCCGCACTTTTTTGCCGGTGCGAGAGTTGACGATTTCATCCCCCTTTTGAATGGCGCCCTGGTAAACGCGAACATAGGTGAGCTGGCCGAATCGGGTGTCGTCCAGCTTGAAGGCCAACATGACCAGCGGATCGTCTTCGTTCGTCGTGAGGGTGACGATTTCCTCGTTTTTATCCAGGTCGAGAGCCATGTTTGTAACATCCTGTGGCGAAGGGAGATACGCCAATACTGCATCGAGCAGCAGCTGAACGCCCTTGTTTTTGAATGCCGAACCGAGGAATACCGGCGTCAGCTCAAGCGACAGCGTGCCCCTGCGCACTGCCGTATAAATTTGTTCCGCCCTGATGTCATCTTCAAGGTAGGCTTCCATGAGCTCTTCGCTGAAGGCAGAGGCTGCGTCGAGGAGGATGTCGCGTTTTTCCATGGCGCGCCCCAAATATTCAGCCGGAATTTCTTCCTGACGGATATTTTCGCCCGCCTCGCCATCAAAGTAATAGGCTTTCATCGAGACGAGGTCGATGATGCCCCGAAAATCCTGCTCCAGGCCGATGGGCAGTTGCATGAGGACCGCATTGTGGCCGAGCTTGTCGCGCAGCTGCTCGGTGACTTTCTCCGGATTTGCTCCCATGCGGTCGCATTTATTGATGAAGGCAATTCGCGGCACTTTGTACCGCTTCATCTGTCGGTCCACGGTGATGGACTGCGACTGCACACCGCCGACTGAGCACAACACCAGCACCGCACCGTCGAGGACGCGCAGAGAGCGCTCCACTTCCACGGTGAAATCCACGTGGCCGGGCGTATCAATGACATCGATGGAGTGCTTTTTCCACTCCACATTCGTCGAGGCGGATTGAATGGTGATGCCGCGTTCCCGTTCCAGCTCCATGGAATCCATTTTGGCGCCCACGCCATCCTTGCCCTTCACCTCATGAATCGCATGAATTCTGTTGGTATAGAAGAGTATCCGCTCTGTCAGAGTCGTTTTGCCGGAATCGATATGGGCGCTGATGCCGATATTGCGTCTTTTCTGTATATCAGCCATGTATGACGTCATCCTTCGCGTTGATCATTAGAGTACAAAATAGGCGAAAATTCACAGCACATAATTTAGCAATTTTTTTGCCCAAAACAAATAGAAATTGATAGCAAAGCGTACAACGTCAGTTACTGGTAAAATTGAATAAAAAATCAACACAAAACCACAAAAACGCAAAGGATCACAAGGTCGAAAAGACAAAAATAAGGTTTCTCAAATCTCGACGAAAGCTTCTCGAAAGGTTTCTTTAGAAAATGCCGCAACAAACCAAAGGATTTTACCGAATTGTCAAGTTTCGAAATGTGGTGCATTAGACTATCCAGCTATGAAAAGCGAGCCTGCATTGTCTTCATACCTTATTTTTATCTTTCAACCTAATAGCAAAATAGCACCCCACACATTTCCACCTTATTAGCTTATTCTTCTCAACGGTTTTCTGGCAATCGCAGCTACCAGTAAATGAAATATGACTTTCTCCGCGCTCCTCAGTGATCTCTGCGGTTCGCTTTTATCCACTCAAAAGCCATGCAGCCATTTTTCATTTTGTCTTGCGAAGAATAGTTTTTATCTTTCGCACCACAGCTGAAGGAGACCAATGGAAGATAAACTGCGCCTCAAAAAGGGGAGCTCTATCGAGTGCGATATAGACTCACTGGCTTTTGGCGGCCAAGGCGTCGCCCGTGCCGACGATTTTGTCGTTTTTGTCCGCCATGCGATCCCGGGACAGCGGGTGCAAGCACGCATCACCAAAAAGAAGCAACGCTACGCGCAAGCCCGCATCGTCGAAATCATACGCGAATCCCCCTTTGCCGTCGAACCGCGCTGCCGTCACTTTGGCCACTGCGGCGGCTGTCTTTTGCAGCACCTGGACTATGAGCGACAGATTCGCGCCAAGGGCGAACAGGTCGATGAAATCGTGCGACGACTCGCAGGCCTGCAGCCGCATGTCCTGCTAACCCTCCCCTCACCGCAAATCTACTCCTATCGCAACAAGATGGAATTTTCTTTCTCGCAACATCGCTGGCTGACGCCGGAAGAGATCCATTCGGGCGTGCGGTTCGCCCAAGCGCCTTACCTGGGTCTGCACGCCGGCGGCTTTTATGACAAGGTCATTGATTTGACCGAATGCCACTTGATCGATCCCGTTGCCATGCGCGTCTTGGATACGGTCAGACAGATCGCGCGCGACAGCGCTCTGCCCGCTTATAGCAGCATCGATCATCAGGGCTTTTGGCGTTTTCTCGTCGTGCGCTGCACCCGCACGCACGAGCTGATGGTCAATGTTGTGACTTTTGATTATATACGCCCGCTCGCTGAGCAGATGCGCGATCGATTGATGCGCGACTGCCCGCAGATCACCAGCCTGCTGAATGGCGTCACCCGCAGCCGCTCAAGTGTGGCCTTTTGCGAAGAAGAGCATCTTCTGGCTGGTCGGCCGACGATCACTGAACAGATCGGCCCCTATTCCTTCAGCCTGTCGAGCACATCTTTTCTGCAAACCAACAGTGCCCAGGCAAAACAGCTGTATGATGTGGTGCTCGACTATGCAGAGCTGGGTGGCGATGAGATTCTCTATGATCTCTATTGCGGCGCGGGCACCATTTCCATCTATCTGAGCAGCCATGTGGCGCGCGTGGTCGGATTTGAATCCGTCGCCTCCGCCGTGCTGAACGCCAGAGAAAACTGCCAATTGAATGCCATCAATAACTGCGAATTTGTTCTGGGCGATCTGAAGGACGAGCTCCGCCAGACCCGTGCGCTGATCGACCGGTTCGGCCGGCCAGACGTCGTCATTATCGATCCGCCGCGCGGCGGCATGCATCCCAAAACGGTCCGCGATGTCCTGGAGCTGCAGCCGAAAAGAATCGTGCATGTCTCCTGCAATCCGACAACCCTGGCGCGCGAATTGAAAGTACTGAGCGAGTCGTACGACGTGACCAAAGTGCAGCCCGTCGATATGTTTCCGCACACCGCCCACATCGAGGCCGTGGCGCAGCTGATGCGCCGAGACCACGGCTCTGCGAGTGTTGCTATCCCGTAACTGCTTGCTTGGCAGTGAGTTACATGTTTTCTGCATCAGCCTTTTTCCGACGACGATGCGATCTGCCCCTTGCCGATGACTCAGACGGGGCCAACTGTGAGTCTCTCTTCATCGATGGCCATCGAATTCACCTCTGATAAATGTTTGTCTGGAAGAATATGCAAGACTTTGTAAAATATAATTTTATCTCTCAGGGAGATCTTTTTCTGAGGCCTGAAAAAATGCGCCGCCGATAAAAAATGTCTTGCTGCGAAACAGCTGCGCGCCGTCGATACAGCGAGCACCAGCTGATCACACGGCCGACGGTTCATCCGGTTGATCGATCACCATAACATTCACAATAGATCAGGTTAGCGCCAGCAGGCCAGTGTGTATAATTCAGCAGTCACTTGCGGAAAAAGTGGATAAAAATATTTGCTGGGGATTACTCGATTTCACCTCGACATGACATGTCTTAAAACTAATATAAACAAATTATTACTGCTGTGGATAAAATGAGCATTTCTACTGTGGCACAGACCTTGCGTAGCGCGAGCTGTTGACCGTCCAGGAATAATAATTTGGATTCATATGACTTTGTCAATGAAAATCGTGTTCATTTATCGGCTGCTGTTCATCCTCTGTTTGTTCGTCATTCCCGTCAGCGCATTCGGCCAGCTGCAGAGGCCGACGCTCGATTACGACGCATCGATCAGGTTCATGACGGAAAAGCCGCTGCAGGATGTGGCCGGAATTTCGGTATTGCGACTGGCGCCAGGCGAAGAATATGACTATCGTATGGTCGTGAAAAATCATGGGCCAACGGCCACTGACAGCCTCTTCCTTCAGACGATAATTCCGGCTGATATCGAGGTGCTGTCACTATCGCCGGCCGGGTCTCACAGCGGTGATACGCTCTCTTTTCAACTTGAAGCCATTGTTCCGAATGATTCGGTCGAAATCGCCGTCACTGCCAGAGCGCCGCAGACGCTCGAATCCTGGCCGCACTTTTTCACCACAACGGCGCACTTCCAGGCCGAGGAAGATACAAATCCGCTCAACAATGCCGATTCATTGATGGCGCTTGTCGAGCAGCCGCCAATACTGACCGATGTCAGAATTCAGCTCTCTTCGGCGACCGACAGCTCCATCATCGACTACGGCCAGCCAATCAATGCCGTATTGCCGGGTGAGGAATTTCATTATACTGTTCAGCTCGTGAACTTGGGCGCAAATAGTGCTGAATCCATTGTCGTCGCCCAGATTCTGCCGCCTGAGGTCAGCTATCTTCAGAGCACCCTTGTGCCGACGGATTCAAGCGACAATCAGCTCGTCTGGAAGCTGACCGGCCTCGACGCCGCGGCGACGATGACGTGGGATATCGACGTGCGCCTCGATCCGGATGTGCCGGCAGCCACTGACGAGCTCATCTCATCCGCGTCGTTCGCCTGCCCAAACGACACGAGCGACATCAACAATCGCTCAACTGAAACGATCAGAATTATACGCGCACGCCAAGAGTTCGTCGATGTCGGTGTGCAGATCGTGGTTCAGGCAGATACGTTCGTCGAACGCTCCGGCGTTGTCTATCCGGCTGTGACCAACAATCATCCCCATTTCTATGACATTAACGTTCACAACAACGGTCCGGCGGCGGCAGAAAGCGTCCGCCTCACCTACACGAACACGATGCCCGGCGTCCTCACCTCTGTGTCGCAAGATCCTCCGGCCGATGGCGTGATCGGGGATACCTTGTACTGGATCATTCCCAGGTTGGCTGGTCGCGAGACGATCAGGGTGAACGCGTCCGGTGCGCTGGAAGGGCCAGGCGCCGTCCTATCCTCAGTCCGCGTCATCGCAGTGAACGATACATCTGCCGCGAATGACACGGACGCTGTTGCCGTGTGGTTCCTTGAACAGGATCGCCCAGCTGCGAACTATGATCTTGAAATCGACTACAATGTGCTGGCGGACTCGACCATTCAAATCGGCGAGACTCTCTATAAGGCGAGCCGCTTTGACGATGGTTTTGGCTATTTCATATGGATTCGCAACAATGGCCCGGCGACCGCGCATGCGATCGAGGTGCAGAACTCGTTGCCGAACGAGCTGACGCTGAGTCAATTCAGCCATGCGCCGCACAGCGCAACGGACAATACCTACGTCTGGCAGATTGATTCCCTCATCGCGGGTGGTGCATGGACTGCATACTATAACGCAGTCGTGCATGAGGGCGTCGGAGACTATCCATTCCAACTGACGGCAAACGCGCTCGTCAGCGCCGATAGCGACACGCTGCCGGATAATAATTCAAAAGAGGCCATTGTCTACATTCTGGGAGATCCGCCCGTTTTCGCTGACTTGGCGACGCACCAGTCAATAGCCGCTGATTCATTCGAAAGGACCGAGGCAGGTCTGCACCCTCTCATGCTGCAGGGTGCGGCGAGCGAGGTCACCCTCCTCGTCTCTAATAACTCGACAATAACGGCGGAGAACGTCTGCATCACCTATGTCGTCGACGATTCCTTCGCCATCATCGGGGCGCACCCTTCTCCGGATTTTTATGCAGCCGATTCGGTGGCCTGGTGTCTCAGCGCCATCGAAGCCGGCCAGACGCGCGAGTTCATCGTGGAGATCTCTCTGGCAGAGATCATGCCCGTCCAGCGCAATTTATTGCACAACATTCTTGCCGTGACCGCAGACAACGAGGATCCGGCCAGCCTGGATGATAACCAAGCGATTCTGACAATGGTGAATTATGGCATTGCCGTCGAGCCGTTCGCCCCGCTCATTGAAGTGAGCCCGGCCATAGCCACGGTCTCTGACTCGCTGTGGATACGCGTGCAATTTCCGGTTGCAATCGTCGAGTGGGATCTGCGAGTGCATCTGCCCAATGGCGACATCCGCACCGATTTTGCTGATCAGTTCATCGCCCGCACCGCCGTAGAACCGGGCGTGTGGTACGATATCGATGAACCCTTTTTGCATCGAACGCTGCTCGGCAGCGGCACAGCGGATGAGGTCGCATTCGAGGTGCAGGCGTTGGGTCGCTTTGGCAGCCGTGGCTCGGTGCGCTCTCAAGTCGTGGTGAATGTCGAGTTTGATTTGCTGCCGCCCAACGTCGTGTTCCCTGATAACGAGGTCATTGCCATCGATTTTGTCGTCTCGACGGGTCATGTGGAGATGCAGCTCTACGACGTCGCCGGCCGACACATCGCCACTCTGGCGGATGACTATTATCAGGCGGGACGGTACACCCTGATGTGGAACGGCATGGAAAACGGACAGCTCATCGGCAGCGGCGTCTATTTGATCACCCTGCGCACAAAAGACGCGAACACCTGGAAAAAAATGATCATTGTGAGATAAATGTTGAAAAGGCTCTTACATATTGAAGCATGGATAATCATCCTCGGGCTGGTCGCTGTTTTTACGAACGCCAGCGCGCAGGTTCGATCGGGCGCCGCATTTTTAAAAATGTTGCCAGGTGCGCGGCTGCAATCCATGGCTGGAGCGCATACGGCGGTCATTGACGATCCGCATGCGATATTCGCGAATCCCGGCGCAGCGGGATTTTTGCGAGAATGGCAATGGGCGGCGAGCTATACCAAGTGGATCGCCGATATTTATAACGCCTCATTCATCTATGGCGGGGCGGTTCCGATGCCCTGGAGCCGGCAGAGCCGTTTTGCCATCGGTTTGCTCTATCAGGGTGTGCCGGAATTCAATAACAGCGCTACGACATTGCCGCCGGCGTCTGCCAGTGATTTTGTCGCCTCCCTCAGCGTGGGGCAGCCGCTCATTTCCGATCGCATCGCTGTCGGAGCAAACCTGAAATATTTCAAGAGCACACTGGCGCAATTTTCAGCGCAAAGCTTCATTTACGATATTGGTTTGACCACGCGGACACGAACTTTTAATTTTGGAAAATCGAGGGGCGCCTTTTCCGTCGGTGCTGCGCTCAATCAAAACGGCAGTGACTTGACCTTTTCCCGGATTGGCACGCCCTTGCCGCAGACCATGCGCGGCGGCATGGCGTTCTATTTGGGGACGCATAAAGGCCTCAACATGCTCTTGTCAGCTGATTATGTCAGTGTCAAGGATGAGAAAGGATACATGGCTGTCGGCGCCGAGTTGATGATCAATCGGCTGCTCGCCGTCAATGCCGGCTATGATTTTGGCAGTGATCTGTTCAAAAAAGCTTCGTTTGGCGTCAGCATCAGATTGGACCATGTTGGTCTGTCGCTGGGCGACGCCCTCCCAGGCCGCCATAACGCGTTTCGTCTGGATTTTGCGACCATGGACGAGGCCGACTTTTTCTCTCGTACCTATCGCGGCACGGCGTCGCACTTTGCAACCCGACCGGAATCTTTCGTCTTCACAGCGCCGGCGCAAGCGGATTCTGTTTTTACCGATGTCGTGCTGCGATGGAATGATGCCCGTGATGCAGATATTTTTGATGAAGTGACTTTTCACGTGCTGCTGGATCACGACAGCGCAAAAATCGCTGATATCGTCTCCGCCTACGAGGACGATCCCGGGCTTTTCCGCTCGCTGCTGCACAGCGAGCTCGCTTTCAATGGGCAAACAACGCGCACCTTTATCCCGACAGAAGGGCTGAATGGCGGCGACTATTACTGGGCCGTCGCTGCCATTGATAAAGATGAACAGGTGCGTTTTGCCCGCGGCGAGTCCGCCATCGCGCATTTCAGCATTCCCATGACCGACATTGAGATCAAAGAGATCAACTTTGAGCATAGCCCCTATATCACGACGGACGACTACCATGGCGTCATCGACATCGCATTGCAGAACAACGGCGAACGGGCTGTCAGAAATGTCAAACTTGTGCTCAAGGACGAAATCGAGGAGCTGGATTTTGCCCTGACGGCATTGGCTTCGGCATCGAATGACATCGAGCTGCCCAGCCTGCAAAATAACGTCGTCGAGCTGACCGTCCCGTCGCTCGCGCCGGGTGAGCTCCACCATGTTCAGGCGGAGTGGCGGTCGACTTTGTTGGGAAAGCACAGGATAACGGTGACAGCTGATCCGGAAGGGACTCTGTCCGATACGCAGCGCGCCAACAACGAATTGCAGAGGATTTTTCACACCATTCCCAAAGGCGTGTTCACTGCTCGCGACAGCGTCTCGGTCCTGCAGACATCGACGACGCTCATCGACATGCCGCTCATCACAGAGATCACCTTTGATCCGAATAGCAGCATGGTGAAAAAAGAGTATGCCCAGGATGGCGCGCTCGAATCAATTCTGAGTGTTTACGCCGAACGGTTGAAAGAGAATCCGGACAGGCACATTCAGCTGCAGGGCTATGTGGATCCGAATTCCGATGACAACCGCGTCATCGGCCTGGCAGACGCGCGCTCGGAGGCGGTGAAAAATGCGCTGCTGCAGCTTGGCGTCGATGCATCGCAAATTCAGATCAAGCCGGGACAAATCTTGCCATTCAAGACGATGCGCTCCGACGAGCAGGATTCAAAGTGGATTTTGGAAGAGCGGCGGTACGTCAGAATCAGCGCGGCAGCGGACAGTCCTTTGCTTCTCCGACCGATGCGACATCAGGAGGTCAAGATCGAGCAGGGCAATGTGCTTTTCATATCCGATATTGCAAGCGCGACGCCACTGCTCCGCGGATCGCTCTGTTTTGAAAGCGATTCTGTTAAAGACCAGCATGAGCTCTCGTTCGCCGAAAATGCTGCGCGAGTTCCAGACGTAAGCTGGCGGCCGGGCGCCTCGGATCCGACGCCCTGGTTCAATAAAGTGACCAGCTATCACCTGTCCGTCACGGATTCACTTGGCCGTCAATTCCGCACCGAAAAGGGGCAATTGACGATGACTCGGGACGACCGGACAAAGCGACAAATCTTGAGCGTGCCTCTGCAGTTTGGCAAGACCGATCCCATGGCCGAGTTCTATTGGCAGGAGATTTTTGACTATGCAAAACAAGTGTTGGCCGATACCTCCATGCGGCTGAGATTCGAGGGCCATGCCTGCGCCATCGGTTCGGTAGAGGTCAATGAAAGGCTGTCGAAGGAACGGGCGAGTCGATTCGATGCGGAATTTAAAAATTATCTGGCGTCTCTGCAAAATGATCCCTCCGCTTCGATCGCGAGCCGCATCGAGGGCGCTATCGGCCATGGCGAAAGCAAACCCTTAATCCTTGCCTTGAGCAGCGGTGATGTTCTTCTGGGCGACAACAATACAGCCATGGGTCGTAAAATGAACAGAAGGATTGAACTCGTCTTTCATAAAAACGGCGTCGCGCATTGAATCACGGTCATCGGGGGATGACCATGATTCAATGCGTCGAGCGTAATAGGTCAGTCACTGGTATGGAAGATAAAACATCAACACCAAGTCACAAAAACACAAAGCGTCACCAAGAAAAACTCTTTTATTTTTGGAGTCTTTGTATCTGTGCGTTTGAAAAAGCTTATTCAGCTGCAATGATAAAAATT
>RQOI01000659.1 GCA_003854995.1 Candidatus Zhuqueibacterota bacterium | reverse complement strand
TTGCACAGCGATGCGCGGGCATGGCACAACCAACCGTACTCGCTCAACCTGCAGGTGCCGCCGCTGGCGACGGTGATTTTCAAGCCGGAAGCATGAAATTACAGAACAAAACCATCCTCATCACCGGCGCATCGTCCGGCATCGGCTGCGAGCTCGCCAGGCAACTGGCGCACGAGAGCAATCGCCTCATCCTCATCGCGCGACGCGATGATCTGCTGCGACAGCTCGCGTCGACCATTCCGGCGCACCCGCACGACCACATCACTTTTCAATGCGATGTGAGCGATGCCGATCAGGTGAAAGATATTTGCGACTGGCTGATCAGCGCCGGCATTGACATCGATGCGCTCATTCTGAACGCCGGCGTCAACAGCGGATTTAACATTCGCGCCATCGATCTGGCGACATTTCAACAGCAGATGCAAGTCAATTTTTTCGGCGCCGTTTCTTTTGTCGCGCATCTCGTGCCGCAGATGATCGACCGTCAGAGCGGCATCATCGCAGTGACAGGCAGCCTGGCCGGCTATCGGGGCGTTCCCGGCGCCGCCGCCTATTCGTCCTCCAAGGGCGCATTGATGAATTTCATCGACAGCATCCGCATCGATCTGCAAAAAAATAACATTCAATGTACGCTCATCTCTCCCGGATTTGTCAAGACGCCGATGACCGACAAAAATGATTTCATCATGCCCTTCATGATTCCGGTGGAAAAGGCGGCGACAATCATCATCCGCGGTCTGGAAAGGCGAAAAACAGAGATCCGTTTTCCGTGGCGCATGTCGACCGCAGCCAGGCTCGGCAGACGCCTGCCGGACGCCTTGTACGCCCGGATCATGCAAAACGGCCGGAAAAAGAGATGTGAATGATTTCATCCAGACGATTTACCATGCTGTGCTCGAAAAGCTGCAGGGCACGTACACGCTGCAAATTATTGTTCATTTTTTCCGGCTGAGCGCAGCAATTGCCCCATACTTTCTCGTGGCCGTTTTCATTCAGGTCGCGCTGAACAGATACATTCAGCTTCGTAAAATCACCCTAAAAACGGGCAACGAGGTCGTCGGAATCGTCGTTGCCGCGCTTCTCGGTCTTTTATCCCCTTTGCCAACCTATGCTGCTGTTCCGATCGCGCTCTCATTCGTCCGGGCTGGCGTCAGCCTCAGCGTCGCGATGGCTTTTGCAGTGGCATCCCCGCTCATCAATCCCAGCATATTTTTATTGACGGCGTCGTTTCTCGGACTGCGGATGGCCCTGCTGCGACTGCTTTTTTCCTTCATCATCGCCATAGCGGGCGGTCTCTTGATCAAGCCGTTCCATTTTGCACTTGCGATGCAAAAGAACGATCCTGCAAAAAGAGAGACAAACAGATCCATTTATGCTGAATTTTATCGCACGACACTTTTCCTCGGCAAATATTTTGCCGTTGCGCTGTTTATAAGCGCTGCGGTCAAGGCGCTTTTGCCGGCTGACTATATTTCACACGTGCTGGGCCGGGCTGTCGGCACGAGCCTGCTCATCGCCATCGCGCTCGGCGTGCCTTTTTATACCTGCGGCGGCGCTGCAATTCCTCTCATTGACGTACTGATGGAAAAAGGCATGAGCGACGCAGCTGCCATTGCCTTCTTCATCGCCGGTCCGGCCACGAAATTGGAAACACTCTATATCTACCGATCCATGCTTGGCGGCAAAATATTATCATTTTATTTGCTTTTAACTGGCATCGGTGCGTATCTTGCAGGCATGTTCATGTACTTGTTCCTGTGAAGGAGATCGATATGGCATTTCGTCGATCGGCTCGGATGCTCTTTTTTATCACATTTTTCAGCTGCTGGCTCGCGTGGGATTTTTCTCAAGCGGATAAAAACAGAGCGCCGGAGTACGAGTCTTACAAATTAGCTTCCACATTTAATGCAGTGACAGAAGAGGCAACGGTCGCCATTGTTCGATCTGATGACGCTGCGCTGCAGAATCCCCTGCCGATCAATGATGCCAACATTGACGATCGGACCATCGAACAGATGGTGCGCCGGGCCATTGCGCTGGCCGGAGGATTGGATGGATTCATCCGTTCAGGCGATATGGTGCTCATCAAACCCAATATCGTCGATCCAGAAGAGCCCGGAACCGGTGAGGTGACCGATGTTCGCGTCGTCAAAGCGCTCATCAAGGTCGTCAACGATATCGATCCCGGCAATATGGACATTGTCATCGGCGAGGGATCCCCCCGGCCCATGGACTATGAAATGAAGTATCAGACCTCGTGGAGCTCACCCTGTTGGCAAGAACTATGGGACGTCTGCGGCTACCAGGATTTGTTGAAAGATCCGGAATTGGCGGGGATCACCCTGCGTCTATCCAATCTCAACGGCTCGCCTCCGGAAGATCCCTGGCGGGATTTGGTGGAGGTTGAGCTCCCTAATGGCCAGGCGTCTCCGCAGGGCGGTCGCTATTGGATTCATAAAGATGTCCTCAACGCCGACGCTTACATCGCCGTGCCGGTCATGAAAATTCACACCGTGGGTATGACCTGCGCGTTGAAAAATCAGATTGGCCTCGCACCATCAACCAAATATGGCTTTTCCAAGAATGGCGGCATCCCGCAAGACGGTCGGATGACCAAGCTCACGCACCATTCACAGGCGCCAAAGCACTGGACCGACAAAGAGATCGTCGACCTGTCCGCGCTCGCCGGCATCGATTTTGTCGTGGTCGATGCTCTTGCGTGTCTGGAGCGCTCGAAAAGCGCGGAGAGAAAAAACGGCGTCATCACCAATCTGGTGCGCATGAATACTGTTCTCGCCGGCGTCGATCCTGTTGCCACTGATCATGTCTGCGCGCGACTCATGGGATTGAATCCGGACGACATGGAGCACATCACCCTGGCCGAGAGGGTGGGGCTGGGCACCAATCAGGCTGCGGATATTAAAATCGTTGGGGCAGATATCGCGAGTACAGCAAGACGTTTCATCAAAAGCACGGCAAAAACCGGTGATTATGGGCAGGGCAATCGCGACTGGATTGTGAGTGAGGCCTTTTCGATCGACGGCATCGATGATCCCATTGACCACCCTTTTTTGCTGGATGAGGCTGAAATCGCTCCGCAACCGGGCCGGGATGGCTGGAGCGAGCCGCTCTATTTCACCGATGATCGGATCGATCTGTACAGTTATTTCGACAAGAGTAGAAACATCGTCAGCTATGCTTTTGCCTATTTTGACGCGCTAAAAGCACAGGAGGCCGAGCTGTGGCTCGGTTCGGATGAGGCGATGAAAATCTGGCTGAATGGTGAAATCGTCTATGACTATGATAAAACGCGGACATTTGCCGATGATGATTTGTATCTCGACAAAGTCAATATCGCTGTCAGCGCCGGCGAAAACCGGCTGCTCGTCAAGACTTTGCACAAATTTTCTCGCTACGATTTCAGCGTGAACATCTGCGAGCCGGTAACTGACTCCAGATATGACGGCAACCGTATTGCGGGAAAGTTCAAGACCTCCTCGGCATATACCGCTATAAAGGATGACGCACCAGGCTTTATTTCTGATTTTCAGGTCGGACAGGCTTATCCGAATCCGTTCAATCATACTGTCCGTCTCTTCCTGCGCTGCAGTGCAAATGAACATGTGACCGCGATGGTCTACAACATCCGCGGAGAGCGAGTCAACACCCTGCTCGAGGATACGATTGATCGTGGCGAGCATATTTTGATTTGGAATGGGACCGACGACGAAAACAATGTCCTCACATCCGGCACCTACTTTATCCAAATCCATGGCCCAAACCAAACGATTGTACGGAAATTATCCTTTGTGAGATGATGGTCAACTCTTTCGACGATTCGTTGAATTTCAACCAAAAGGAGAATTGACATATGAAACAGGAAAATGTATCTCGACGGACCTTTATAAAAAGCAGTGCCGGCGCAGCCGCCGCAACGATGATCGCACCGACGATCATCCCCAAAAAGGTCTTTGGCGCTAACGATGTTATTCGCGTCGCGATTCTGGGCATGCATGGACGCGGCAAAAATCATCTCGAAGGA
The DNA here is from genome assembly GCA_003854995.1 of Candidatus Zhuqueibacterota bacterium. Taxonomy (GTDB): domain Bacteria; phylum Zhuqueibacterota; class Zhuqueibacteria; order Residuimicrobiales; family Krinioviventaceae; genus Kriniovivens. The sequence goes on along the minus strand of RQOI01000659.1, from coordinate 19,349 downwards.
TTCGAAAGACTGGCAAATGTTCAGGTCGTCACGCTGTGCGATCCGGATCTGAAGGTGCTTGAGGATTGTCAAAAACGGTTTGGCAAGGGTGACAAGAGCTATAAACTGGAGCAGGATCTTCGCAAGGTTTACGATGACAAGGACATCGATGCCGTCAGCATCGCGACCTGCAATCACTGGCACGCGCTGGCGACGATCTGGGCCTGTCAGGCCGGCAAGGATGTCTATGTGGAGAAACCTGGTTCGCACAATATCTGGGAAGGCCGCAAGATGGTCGAGGCGGCCGATAAATACGACCGCATTGTCCAGCACGGCGTGCAGCTCAGAAGTTCGTCGGCCATCCGGGAAGTCGTGCAGGCCATGCGCGACGGCATCATCGGTCGGGTCTATATGTCGCGCGGCCTGGTGTTCCGCTGGCGCGGCGATATCGGCAAAAAAGGATTGGCCACGCCTCCTGATCATCTTGACTATGACCTTTGGCTCGGTCCGGCGCAGTATCGACCCTATTCAGAGGATTGGGTGCACTATAACTGGCATTGGCAATGGGATTTTGGCAACGGCGATGTCGGCAACCAGGGCATTCACGAGACCGACCTGTGCATGTGGGGACTGGATGTCGGACTGCCGACGCAGATCACATCGCTCGGCGGTAAATTTCTCTGGGATGACGCGAAAGAGGTGCCGGAAGTCCTGACGTCGATCTATCACTATCCTGAAGAAAAGAAGATGATCCAGTTCGAAGTCCGGCACTGGGCGACCAACGGCGAGGACGGCATCAAAGTCGGCAATATTTTTTATGGCGACAAAGGTTACGTCACCGTCGATGGTTACGACACCTATGAGGTCTGGCAGCTGACCGGCAATGGCAAATATGATAAGGTCAAGGAAGGCAAAAAGGGCGGCGACCACTATGCCAATTTCATCGATGCTGTGCGCGCGCATGATAAAACGATGTTGAACGCTCCGGTCGAGACCGCGCATCTGTCATCAGCGCTGGCGCATCTTGGCAATATTTCGTATCGGCTCGGACGCCAGCTGATTTTTGATCCCGATTCCGAGACGTTCCCCGGCGATGCCGAGGCGAATGACATGTTGACGCGAGATTATCGCGAGCCGTATGTGGTGCCGGCGAAGGTGTGATGACATGAAAAAGGGCGAGTTGATCTCGCCCTTTTTTGATTCAGCACTATTTGTCCAGGATGGGCTTGAGAACGAGGTTCTGATAACTCACCTTGCCGTGATCTCCCTGCAGATAGATCGGGCCAGGTTCGAACTCGCAGGCTGTCATCGCCCCGCCGGTGACGCCCATGAGCGGCTGATTGTCGATGGTCTTCACTCCGTTCAGTATCACGGTCACGTGGCGATCGCACAGGGTGATGTCGAGATCCTGCCACTCGCCGGCCGGTTTCTCGGCTGCGACCGAGGGCGCGATGCGACTGTAGATCGCGCCCATATTGTGGCTGTCGAGCTCTCGGCCATAGGTGTCGGCCACCTGCACCTCATAGATGCCGCGTAGGTAGATGCCGCTGTTGCTGCCTTTGGGCACATTCACCTGCAGCTTGAGATTGAAATCCGCAAATTTCTCCGTCGTGCGCAAGTTGCCGTAATTCTTGTGCGGCGCACCTTGTTCCTGAACCGGATCATTGACCAGCGCGCCATCGATGGCCTTCCAGCCGTTGGCATTGTTTTCACCCATCAATTCCCAGCCGGTCAAATCTGTGCCGTTGAAGAGCGTGATCGGCGCGCCGAAGGTGACCTTTGCCAGGTCAGGGGCGGGCGGGAGGTCCGCTATTTTGCGGCCGGTGAACGTCGTGATCTGCACGCCGTGACCGCTGCGCGCCGGATCAATCTGTTTCCCGACCAGTTGATCGCCGAAGAACATGAACCGGAAGAGCTCGGTCCGCCATTGCACGCGTTTGTCGCGGCCTTGCTCATCTTTGGACATGACATCGCGATTGACGCGAGTGACGACGAGCGTTTCGCCATCAAGATAGACATCGGCCACCGGCAGGACGCTGCCGCCATACCAGAGCAGGTCTGCATCGATAGTGTTGTCAACCTGCTTGACTTCCAGCCAGCTCGCGCCGTCCGGCACAAACAGGGCCCAACGGCCCAGGAAGGGTTCGATTTCCGCAGCAAAAGCGATCGTGGCCAGTGCAAGCAGCATGCACGTCAGAATGATTCTTTTCATGATTTCTCCTCTTTTCTAGTCTGCATTATTCACAACAGCCTCACACAAAGACACGAAGAAAGATAATGTTAGGACTGATTTGAGAAAATTGCATAGAGCACATTGATTGTCACCCGGCATCTACAACTGGCGAGAACAAGAAATTCAACAGCGAATTTCCCTGTGAATAATCCGGGATGATGAAATGGGCGCCCGATTGAATCAGACGGGTCCTTTTTTCCACATTCAAGCCAAATCGTCTCACTTCGTCGGATGCGACGCCGATGGCAATGCCGCCGTATTTGCGGCACTCTTGCATTTCCACCGGACCGTCACCGAAAACAGCGAGCTCGGGTCCGCTCAGATTGTGGTCGCGGATGATTTTTTCGATGAGCACTCTTTTTGAAAACCTGGATACATCACCTGCAGCGCCATAGATGCCGCCGTCAAAGAGCGACGCATAGCCTAAAAGGTCAGCTTCGCGCAGCACATCCTCGTGGTCGGTGCCGCTGGCCAGATAGAGTTTCATCTCGAGGCTGCTCAGCAAATGCAGAAAAGCGACCGCTCCTTTGATGGTATAGTCATCCGGGTTCAGTTCACCGCTGCGAATTCGCTCCGCTCGTCGGTCAACCACGTGCATCAGCGCAGCATTGAATATTTTTTTATAGGCAAACTTGTCCCCGATTTGATCGGGCGGCACATGGCCAAATTCCTTCACCATCTCGACAAGACTCTCCATCTGCAGGATCGTCTGGATGCCGGTGGTCATGTCAATGAACTCGCGCACGTGCGCGCGGATGCGCTTATATTCGGCGACATCGACGCTCCCTTTATGGTCGCCGAGGATGCATTCCAGCATGACCTTTTCCATCACCTCGGCCCAACCCTCGCGCAGCGTGCTGATGGTGCCATCGTGGTCAAAGATGACATAGCTGATTTTGCCGCGATCGAGGGAGTCAAGGTCTGTGCAGGCTTCAATGTCCGTATGGTCGATGAAAACCGCCTTACGGAGGTCGTGTGCCAGTTCCGGCTGATGCAGGAAATAGACCTCTCGATTCAACGCCACGATCTCTTCACCCGACGCTGTGCCGGTCTGAAAGCGCTTTTGCACCGTGACGCCCGCAGCCAGGTTGGCAAATTCGGCGGCGATGGCGGGCGAAAATCCCGCTGCCAGTGCTGCGGCCAGGGCGCTGATGACTGTATCGCCGGCGCCGACCGTGTCGAGCTTTTTCAAAAAATGGATGCCCGGGATGGTCGTCACGCCCGAGCGATCAAATGCCTGAATGCCGCGGTCGCCGCGCGTCAAAAAGACCGGCTTGCGCTCCTGCTGAAAGAGCGCCAGGCCAAATTCTTCGAGCTGCCTCGATGATATTTCATCATCGGCCTGCCAATCCGCCAGCTGTGCCGCCTCCCTGGCGTTTATTTTTCGATAGATGTTGCTGAATCTCTTGCCATAATGCCTTGAATCGAGCAGGATAATTTTATCGGTGCAGGCAGCGAAAATCTCGTTGGCTTTGTCGATAAAATAGGGCGACAGGCAGCCCGGCACCTGCTGATTGAAGATGAGCGCATCGCAGAACTGCAGGACGCTTTTGAGATGGTCGATGATCGCCTCGTCGGTCTCTCGCGATCTGGTATTGAAAAAGCCAAAGTCAATTCGCGGCTGCTCGACGTCGTTCAGATAGCGTTTGCTGAATACGACGGTGTCATAGTCCTTTTTCTGGCTGATGAGCCGTCCCGTGTCAACCTTGAGGGCGTGGAACTGCCCCACCATCTCGCGTCCGAAAATATCATCACCGATGACGCCGACCACTCGGATGCTTCTGGGCTGCAATGCAGCGAGGTTGGCGACGACATTTGAGGCGCCGCCGAGGGAATAGTATTGCCGGCGAACGGCTTCGCTCTGCAGGCTGGTCTCCACCGATATCTCGCCGCCTCGTGGATCGAGTATCCAGTAGGCATCGAGACAAAAATCGCCATAGACAGCGATATCGACGTTATGGACCGCGTCGAGAATTGATTCGAGCTGCTCTCTTTTCATCCTGAAACACGTCTGTTCAACTGGCGAAAAACTGCGAGCAACATAATGATTTTCCGCCTGAAATCAAAACGCTAAATGCGGCCATTTTTCCTGCCGATAGGCTGCATCGCAAAAAGCGTATTCCAGACGCGCAGCCTCGATGAAGCGCTGCTCCATCTGCAGCCTGATCGTCCCGGACGCTGCGCCAGCGACCCTATCGGTGATCTCGATCATTCGGTCCACGACGCTGCTATATTGCGCGTCGCTATAGGTGTCGATCCAGAGTTGAAACGGATTGCCGGCGTGCGACTGCCGGGCGATCGCCTGTCCGACCTCGCGATAAATCCAGAAGCAGGGCAAAATCGCCGCAAGGCCACTTTCGAACGGTTCGAGAGCAGCCGTGGCGAGAAGAAAACTGGCATAGGCCAGGCAGGTGGGCTGACGTTCAGATGCCGATGTCAAGTGAAACTGCACGAAAAAATAGTTGTGCAGGTTTTGTTCGATCGCGATGCCATCCCGGGCATAGTTCAATAGGTCGGTGCGGATGTCGGTTGCCGGCGCCTTGGCAGCAAGGACGCCGAGGGCGCGCGCGTAATCCTGGAGGTAGAGCTCGTCTTGCTGCAGATAGTGCTGAAATTTGTCGAGCGGCAGCGTTCCTGCCGCGAGTTCAGCATTGAACGGGTGCGCGAGCAGGCCTTGAGAAATGCTCTCAATCGCCTGCCAAAGTTCGGTGGTGAAAGTCATGAGCGTTTCATTCCTGCCAAAAGTTGAAAAAATGGTGCACCGGGCCGTGTCCGTGTCCGAGTTTGTAGGGCGCGCCCGCCAGGATGGCGGCGCTGATGTATTTTTTTGCCCCTTTGACGGCCTGCAGGATGCTGCCATTTTTTGCCAGATGCGCTGCGATCGCAGCGGACAGGGTGCAGCCGGTGCCGTGCGTATTGGACGACGCGATGCGTCTCCCTGCGAGCCAGTGGATCTGGCGTTTGCCATTTTCGCGCAGGAGGAGGCAGTCGTCGCTGGCGTCACCGGTGAAATGGCCGCCCTTGACGAGGACGGCCGGCCCGCAATCGGCCAACAGCCCGGCGACATCCTCCATGTCAGTTGCTGAGCGGATCTGTCGACCGCTCAGCTCTTCGGCTTCGGGAATATTGGGCGTGATGATCGTCGCCAGTGGCAGCAGCTCATCTTTCAGGGCGCTGATGGCATCGTCGCGCAAGAGCTTGTCGCCGCTCTTGGCCACCATGACCGGATCGAGGACAATGCGCGCAACAGCGTGCGCTCGCAGCCTCTCGGCCACGGTCACGATGATCTCCGCCGAGGAGAGCATCCCTATCTTCACGGCATCGACGCCGATGTCGTCGAGGACCGCATCGATCTGTTTGGCGACGAACGGCGCCGGCATTTCCACTATAGCCGTGACGGCCACGGTGTTCTGCGCGGTGAGCGCCGTGATGACGGACATGCCGTAGCAGCCGAGCGCTGAAAATGTCTTGAGATCAGCCTGGATGCCGGCGCCGCCGCTGCTATCCGAGCCGGCGATTGTCAATGTTCTAAAATAGTGATGTTTTGGCATTTTCATCTCGATGGTTTCGACGGTCAGACAAAATGATCCCAGCCATGTTTGGCCAAATGAACGATTTTGTCATCCTGATGATAGACCAGAGCGTCCGCTTGGGCAATGACGCCAATCCTGAAGAGCGGGCGGCCGAATTGTCCGGCGAAATTTTGGGCAATCTTGGCAAACTCCTGCGGACTGATCGTGCACAGCAGGCAATAGTCTTCGCCGCCGCTCGCGGCGATCTCCGTGGCATCCCAGCCGAATTGTTCTGACAGCTCGAGCAGGGCGGCTGACAGGGGTAGATCGCTGACATTGATGCGAGCGCCCACCTTTGACTCTTCCATGATGCGCCGGATATCCGAGTCGATGCCGTCGGAGACATCGAGCATGGCGTGCACGGCGTCGTGTTTTGCCAACCACGCACCTTCCTGCAGCTGCGGACGGGGTTGACAATGGGCGCTGACGAGCTGGCAGGCATGTGCATTCTCTTCGCTGCGCATGCCTTGTAAAAGGATGTGCAGCCCGCCGCCAGAATCGCCGAGAAAATCGGTCACGCAGATGATATCTCCGACCTGGGCTGTTGATCTGTACTTGATTTTCCCCGGATGAGCTCTGCCCAGAACAGCCATGTTGATGACGAGGTGGCGCCTGGACCGGGTCGTATCGCCGCCGAGCAGCGGTGTGCCCGTCTTGTGCGAGAGTTCTCCGAGCCCGGCGAAAAAATCATCGAGCCACTCCACTGGAATGTCTTCAGGCAGGCCGATGGACAAAAAGGCTGCGGTCGGCGAACCGCCCATCGCCGCAATATCGCTGAGGTTCACGGCGAGTGATTTATGTCCCAACTGTCGCGCGCTGATCTTGTCGCGTATGAAATGAACCTCTTCAACGAGCAGATCCGTGGTGATCAGCAGCGATTCATTCTCGTTGATCGGCAGCACGGCGCAGTCATCGCCGATGCCGAGGACATCCTTTGGCAGGTTACGTAAAAATTGCGGCGCAATCCGGTGAATCAGGCCGAATTCGCCAATATCAGACAGCTTCATTCAGCGCTCCGCTTTGGCTTTGGCGACAATGAGGGCAAGTTCTCTCGTCGCTTTTTCGGGATTTTCAGCGCTGCAGATGGCGGAGACGACCGCAACGCCATCGGCGCCGCTTTTTATCACACTCTCGGCATTGGCAGCGTTCAAACCGCCGATGCCGACGAGCGGGTGTCGCGAAAAAGAGCTGATCTCGCGCAAGCCCTCGAGGCCCACTTGGCGCTTGAGGTCCATTTTCGTGGGCGTGAAATAAATCGGGCTGACACCCAGGTAATCAACGTTCAGCGCTTGCGCCGCGCGCGCTTCTGCGACGGACTCTACCGACAAGCCGATGATCTTGTCCGCTCCCAACAGCGCGCGGGCCATCTCGTACGGCATGTCCTGTTGTCCCACATGCACGCCGTCAGCATCGACCGCCAGCGCGACATCGACCCGATCGTTGATGATGAGCGGTATGTGCGCGGGCTGGAGGATCTTTTTGACGCGCTCGGCAAGGCGGATGAATTCCCGCGTCGAGGAGTGCTTTTCCCGTACTTGCACGATCGTCGCCCCGCCTTTGACGGCCGCTGCGACAATCTCCTCGACGTCGCGACCTCCGGAGAGCTCGCGGTCTGTGACCAGATAGATATCCAGAACAGGTTTGATCTTCATCTCAGTCGTTTTTCTATGTCTTGTGCGGACAGGCGATAGAGTGCATCGTAGAAATGCAGCTGCAAGGTGCCGGGACCCTGCGCCTTTGCTGCCGCGATCTCGCCGGCAATGCCCATCACGGCCATGCCGTGCGCGGCCGCATCGAGTGGATGTGCATTGACGGCGGCAAAAGCGCCGATGAGAGCTGTGGCGGTGCAGCCGAGTCCTGTCACTCGGGACATCATGGCGTGGCCATTTCGGACCGTGCGGACAGTCTTCCCATCGGTTATGATATCCTCTTCGCCGCTGACGCAGACCACGCAGCGATAGAGAGTGGCCGCTGTTGCGGCGGCCTCTTTCGCGCGCGACGAGGCGCGCGAGCTGTCGACACCTCTGGTCTGTACAGTTGCATCGAGCAAGGCCATGATTTCCGACGCATTGCCGCGCAGGATCGTCGGACTGACCTCCCCGAGCAACTGGTGGCACACCTGGGTGCGCAAGGTCGTCGCGCCGGCGCCCACAGGATCAAAGACGATCGGGACGCTCCTTTTTTGCGCCGCTCGCATGGCCACTGCCATGGACTCGATCCATTTTTGGCTCAGCGTTCCGATGTTGATGACCAGCGCGCCACCGAGGGCGGCCGCCATGCCAACCATCTCTTCGACCTCTTCGAGAGCGTGCGCCATGACTGGTGAGGCGCCGATGCACAAAAGGGCGTTCGCCGTCGTGTTCATGACGACATAATTCGTGATATTGTGCACGAGCGGGGCTTTTTTTCGGATGGCCTGAACATCCTGCCAGATCTTTTTGGCGTCAATCATGAGATGTTTTCCTGTTCAAAGATGAAGCGATGCGCGTTGTTTTCATTTGATGGCGCAGATGCACACATAATCGCCGCGGTCGTAGCCTTCGATCGGCTCTTCCTTTGTCTCATTTGAATAAACCGGATGCCGGGTGAGCGTTTGCGCGAATTTGAAATCGGTGAAACCGGCCTGACGCAAGAGCGCCATTTTTTCAGGCGTCGTGCGCCAGTGCGCCGCCTTGACAAATTCGACCGGATAGACATTCTCGGGCGTCGCGCCGATGAAACACGGGTGATCCCATGATCCCTTTTCCTTGCCGAGTGCATAGAGCAGGCCATAGGAGCTCTCTTTCGGGACATCGAGCACGAGCAATCGTCCCGCAGGCTTGAGGGCGCGGAAAGCATTCGAAAATGCTCTCCGTAAATCGCCGATATAGCTGGCTGTGCCATTGTAAATGATGGTGTCAAAGGCATGCGGATCCAGGTCAACGTCTTCGGCTGTTCCCGGACGAACGTGCATGCCTCGTTTGATCGCTATTTCGCGCATGCCTTTCGCTGGTTCGATCCCTTCTTTGATATCGATGCCATAGTCCTGCCGCAGCATGGCTTCAAACAGTCCGCTGCCGCAGCCGACCGAAATGGCGCGTCCCGGATGGGCTAAAAAGTGGGCCAGCAACGCGACCTCTGAAGCGAGAACCGCCCTGTTTTTCAGAAACCAGCTATCGTATTGATCGGCGTATTCATCGAATGTCATATTCATCAACATCCCTTTCCATAAATAAAAAAAGCCGTTAGCGCACAGTCCAACGGCTTGATCTCACAAAATTGTATTCCCGTTTGCCTACGCTAGCATTATCTAGATCAGGTCATTAGGGTCTGTTCTCAGGTCTGCTCAGACCACCCCTAACGGCACTATAATATAAAATGATCATCTCTCATGTGCAATCTTTTTTTCAAATGACCGTGTCGCAAAAAGGCTTTGCGTTTTGTCTTTTCAATTTTTACATTGATAGCCGACATTCAACTGAACAGGAGGATGAGTGGCTTCGTTATCAGAACTGCTGACGCCATTTAATGGTGCTCGCCTCATTGAGTGGTTTGAGGATTTGACGGAATTATGGCATGATACCGCTCCGATAAAGCCAAATGATATTTCCTCGCCGAAAGGTTTGACGCAATGGATTCATTACAAGAATTTTGTCGTGTGGCACCTTGAGGAGCTGGTCCGCAATGAGAACAGTTCAAATCAGGATATTGTTGATGCGGAAAAGACAATTGATGTTCATAACATGAAGCGTTTGGCTGCTATTGAGCAAATGGATATCTGGATAGATAATCTTTTGCAGGCTGCGGATGTGACGCCGCAGGCCGATGCGCCGGTGAATTCTGAAACTCCCGGGAGTATTGTGGACCGGCTATCGATTCTCGTCCTAAAGATATTTCACATGCAAAAGTATTTACTTGATAAAAGTCTGGATGAAAATCATCGAAAGCCCTTGAGTCTCAAGATACACATTTTGCAGGAGCAGCGGGATGATCTGGCCAGAGCAATCGACAGGCTGTTGCTCGACATTCGGCAAGGAAAAAAGCGCCACAAAGTGTATCGCCAATTCAAGATTTATAACGATCCAAGTTTTCATCGCGCACATTATAGCGACTAGACGAACCTTTTAATCCTCTTATGGATATTTTATTTCCCTATCGAGAGAGCGGCATACCCTTTCGCATTCCAAAGAATGCGCAAGTTTTTCATCCTGCCGTTCTGACGCCCGTCGACAGAACCTATACGGCCATCATAAAAACCTTGCTTCGCCCTCTGGGCTACAAGCAGACGCTTTTTGATATCGCTAAAAAATGCAAATCCGGTTGTGTTGTCGTAGATGCCTATAGTTCGCCGATAACCAACAGACAAATACTCAATCCGATCATCAAAACCCTGCACGCTGCCGGGATGTCGCACGACGACATCATCATTCTGGTGACCTCCGAGTATCCCTCCGAGTTCTCGCAGGAACTCTTTCAGTCGATATTTGACCAAGAGTTTTTGCGGCGATACAATGTTCAGGCGCATGATGTCTTTGATCAAGCTCAGCATGAATTCATTGGCAAAACATCGAGCGGAACGCCCGTTCATCTGGACAGCCGTCTGCAAAGAGCGGATCTAAAGATCATAACTGGCGGCATCTATCCACATTATCTTTTTGGATGTGCCGGCGCTCCCTTGCTGCTGGCATTCGGAGTTTCCGGTCCGGAGACCATTCAGGCTCTCTACGACCTTGCCGGGCCTGAGAATTTAGATGATTTTCAGCTCCTCAATCAAAAATCCAAATTGAGCCTGGAATTGTTTGACATGCTCAAGCTCGCCGAACTCGACTTTATCGTGAACATTTCCATCGATAGTGCATTCCGATTTGTCGATATCTTTTCCGGCAAACCCGCCAGCGTCATTCATGAGATCGCCGACAGACATGCAGCGCGTGGATATAGCATCCTGGAGGGCAAGGCGGACATTGCGATATCGTGCGCCGGCAACTCACATTGCGAGATGAGCTGGTATCACAATCTGATGAGCGTCTGCCTGGCCCGGTCTTTCCTTAAAACAGGGGGAACCTTGATTTACATTACCCCCCTTTTTGATCAGGCCAACGCCCAGATCACGGGCATTCGTGACAAATCGGATTTGATCGATTTTTTCTCCCTCAACAAAATGATTCACAGTACGAGAGCAAAAATATTTTCATGTATGGACGAGGGCGCCATTGTTTTCGTCTCTCCAGAGCTGGGTCATGCGAAATTGAAAAAGCGTTCGGACAGGGACGTTTTTTTCTGTTCCTCAGTCGATTCGGCGCTCACTTTTGCCGCCAAGGGCGGCACCGGCACGCCAAATATACTTTTGCTTCCCGATGGTCTTTTCACCCACCTCGGCCTGTCATCCTGAAAATATTCGAGGCCTCGGAACATTCACCCCTCCCAGGCGTTCAATAGTCGTTGATAAAAGCAGATCTCTTTTGACAAAGTGTCCGCGGAACAGGCTTGTTTGCAGCGGAAATATGAGCCAGCAGCGCTTTGTTTTAGCTAGTGATCTCATGAAAGGGGATCAAGGAGGTGAGTCATGCAAAAGATTTTCACGGCTGATCCAATAGATGTTTTAAAGATCTCCATGCAATCTGAAAAGGAGATTCGAGAATATTATGAAAAAGCGGCCTCTTTGACGTCGGACGACGATACAAGATCAATATTGTCCGGTCTGGCCAAAAACGCCGAGAAGCATCGACAGAGCAGCATCGACATATATACGACGTTCAGCGGCAAGAAAATATTGTTTCTCAATCTCGACAAGAGATATAGACTCATGACATTGCAGCGTTGTTCCGATGACTTGCTGGATGCGCTCCGTGTGGCAAAGAAAAACGAGAAAGAGTTGAGCAGTTTTTACTCCACGGTTGCGCGGAGATTCATGGAGCCGGTCCTGCGGACGTTATTTCGAGAATTGGCGACCCATCATCACCAGCACCTGACCTTATTGGAAGCGTCATTTGAAGAACCGCTCGATGGGGATGAGGAACCTGCTGAAGAACCTCTTCTGGATCAGATCACACACGAAAATCAGTGAAAAGACAAGCCCGCATCATAGACCGTGCGGGCTTTATTTTTTTCATTGCTTCGGTTCACAGACAAAACTTGATTTTCTTCTTGAAATGCAGTAAGTTCTTGCCGGAAAATTAACCATTGTGAACTCGAAATACGGCGATGAAGCAAATATACATGGATCATCATGCCACAACGCCTGTCGATGCAGAGGTGCTGGAGGCCATGATGCCGGCTTTGACCACCGAGTTTGGCAATCCGTCCAGCAATACGCACGCTTACGGGCATGCTGCTCGCTACATGGTCGACGCGGCGCGGGCTCAGGTCGCCCGGCTCATCGCCGCAACCAGCCCGGATGAGATCATTTTCACCAGCGGCGCCACTGAGGCGGATAACCTGGCTCTCAAGGGCGTGGTTCATGCAAAAGAGCACATGGCTGATCGAAACATGATCACGCTGGCGATCGAGCACAAAGCGGTGCTCGACACCGCCGTGCGGCTGGAAAAGGAGCACGTCGAGATACGTTTTGCGAGAATGGATCCATACGGCGTCGTCGACCTGGATGACCTTGAAAAAAAGATCGATAAGAACACGATTCTCATCTCCATCCAGGCCGCGAACAGTGAGATCGGCACCCTTCAACCGATCCGCGACATTGGCGTCATTGCCAAAAAGCACAATGTTCCGTTTCACACGGATGCTGTGCAGGCGCTCGGTCGGTGTGAAATCGACGTCGTACGGGATCACATCGATCTGTTATCGATCTCCGCGCATAAAATGTATGGACCTAAGGGAATTGGCGCCTTGTATGTCAGAAAAGGGATCAAACTTGTCCCCATCATTGATGGCGGCGGCCATGAACGCCAGATGCGTTCTGGAACGCTGAACGTCCCGGGCATCGTTGGATTGGGCAAGGCGGCTGAAATCGCAAAACGCGATCTTGCGCGTGAAAGTGTGCGCCTTTTGAAATTGCGAAATCGACTTCAAGAGGGAATTCTGCGGCGAATCGATCATGTCGGGATAAACGGTCACCCGACAAAACGTCTGCCGAATAACCTGAATGTCACCTTTGCCTATGTCGAGGGAGAATCGCTGATTTTAGCCTGTCGCGAAGTGGCCTTGTCATCCGGATCAGCGTGTACGTCGGCGTCTCTTCAGTCTTCCTATGTGCTCAAGGCGCTCAAGGTCCCCGATTTTCTGGCGCATTGTTCATTGCGATTTGGCCTCGGCAAGAGCAACACGCAGGAGCACATTGACATCGTGATCGATCTGCTGGAAAAAGGCGTGCAGCGACTTCGGGAAATGTCACCCTTGTATGATATGGCCAGGGAAGGTGTCGATATTGATGGCGTGCGGTGGTCGCATCATCACAAATAGGACGTGGAATGAATATCTGGGACAATTACACCGAAAAGGTGATGGATCACTATGAAAATCCGCGTAATGTCGGCATCGTCGAAAATGCCAACGGCACCGGGGTCGTCGGTAATCCCGCCTGCGGTGATGTGATGAAATTGACCATCCGCGTTGTGAATGACATCATTGTCGAGGCCAAGTTCAAGACCTTTGGCTGCGGCGCTGCCATTGCCACCAGTTCCATGGTCACAGAAATGGTCAAGGGCAAAAATATAAAAGAGGCGCTGGAGATCTCCAATAAAGGTGTGATGGAAGCGCTCGGCGGCCTGCCAAAGATCAAAAGACATTGCTCTGTCCTGGCAGAAGAGGCGCTCAGGGCTGCTATCGCCGATTACAGGCAAAATGAGCGGAAGAGCTAGCTGTCCGCATTCAAAGGATGAATGCGATCTGTTCGCCGGACGATTGCGTGGGCGACGATTCTTGAAAGGTGCTGACGATGAAACCGTTTGAAATAATTAAAGATGTCCACTGGATCGGCGCGCTGCATCCCGATCTGCGCGTGTTTGACATCATCATGCCGACAAAAAACGGCACAACTTATAACAGCTATCTCATCAAAGATGAAAAGAACGTCATCATCGATACGGTGAAAGAGAAATTTGCCGAGCAGTACGTTGAGCATATCGCCGCATTAATTGATATGAAAAAGATCGACTATGTGATCATGCAGCACAACGAACCCGACCATTCCGGCAGTCTGTTGGCGCTGTTGGCCGCAGCGCCGCAAGCCAGGGTGGTCTGCGCCAAGTCGGCGGTGAAATATGTTGAAAAGGTGACGAACGCTCCTGTCGATATCCTGCCGGTCAGCAATAAAGAGATATTGCCGCTTGGAGCAAATTCCCTGCAATTTTTCACCACACCGTTCTGTCATTGGCCGGATACCATGATGACCTATCTCGTTGAGCAAAAGATGCTGTTCTCCAGCGATATCATGGGAGCTCATTTCTGTGACAGTCGGATGTTTGATGATCTGACCACGCGGGATTTCTGGCCGGATTTCAAATATTATTTTGATTACATCATGCGTCCCTTTAGAAAAAATGTCGGCAATGCGATTCAGAAAGCCAAAGATCTGCCCGTTGAGATCGTTGCTCCCTCGCACGGCCCGATATTGCGGACGAATGTGCGCAAATATATCGACGCTTATGAAAAATGGTGTCGTCCGCTGGAGGCCAACGATCCGCCGAAAATGCTCATCTATTATGCCTCAGCCTATGGCTATACCGGCGCAATGGCGACCAAGATCGCAGAGGGCGCAGAATCCAGAGGCGTGGAGGTTGACGTGTTCGATGCGACTGAAATAGATGTCCAGGAGCACCTCGATCTGATCGAAAAGGCCGATGCCTTGCTGCTCGGCTCCCCCACCATCAACAGTCATGTCGTCAAGCCTGTTTGGGACGTTCTGAACGGCTTGATCACCATCGATGTCAAAGGCAAGATTGCTGCCAGCTTTGGCTCTTATGGCTGGAGTGGCGAGGCCGTCGAACAGCTGGATGGGCGACTGAAGGCCATGCGGTTCAAAGTTCCCTACGACGGCTTGCGGGCGATTTTGGCGCCGAATGCGGACGAGTTGCAGGCCTGTTTTGATTTTGGCGCCGCTCTTGCCGATTCGATGCGAGCGGTTCATGAATGATGTGGAAAGGAAAACTGTGGAGCAACCGGAAACGCGAGTGCTGGATCAGGGAATCGTTCGCCTGATCGATTTCATGGGAGGAGATGCGGCCGTCGTTCAATCCGCGCGCGTCTCGTTTGGCAAGGGCATGACCGACGATGAACGCGATAAAAAGCTCCTTTTTTTCCTGCTGGCGAATGGTCATGAGACGCCTTTTGAACATTCTGTCTTTAAATTTCATATCAAATGCCCCATCTTTGTCGCCCGGCAGTGGTTTCGACATCGCATGGCCAGCTATAATGAAATTTCCGGCCGTTATACGGAAATGAAAGAAGAATTCTGCCTGCCGGAACAACTGCGCACGCAAAAGGCGAGAAACTACAAATACGAAGAGGTGGAGCAAGCTCTGAACGAGGAGCTCAAACGGAAAATCGCTGCGCATTATTCTGCATCATTTGCGTTGTATCAAGAGCTGCTGGATAAAGGCGTGGCAAAGGAGCAGGCCCGCATCGTGCTGCCACTGTCACTTTACACGCAGTTCTACTGGACCATCAACTGTCGCTCGTTGATGAATTTTGTCAGGCTCAGGCTCGAAGAGCACGCGCAATATGAAATCCGGCAGTATGCCAGGGTCATTGACGCGATATTCCGGGAAAAAATGCCCTGGACGCACGAAGCATTTGAGAAATATGTCATTGCCGGAGAACAATGGTGCGAATGAAACGCGTGCAAGCCGTTGTCGATCGTCGCAAGCCTGAGTGGCTCAAGGTCAAACTGCCAGGCGGCATCACCTTCAGCAGGGTGAAAAATCTCGTCGCCGGCGGCGGCCTGCACACGGTGTGCGAGAGCGCACATTGCCCCAATATTGGCGAGTGCTGGAGTCGACAGACCGCGACGTTCATGCTGATGGGCGACACCTGCACCCGAAACTGCCGCTTTTGCGCTGTGCCAGGCGGGCCTGTCGCACCGCTCGATGCTGACGAGCCGAGGCGAGTGGCACAGGCTGTCCAGGAGCTCGGTTTGCACTATGCGGTCATCACGTCTGTGACCCGCGACGACCTGGCCGATGGCGGAGCATCGCACTTTGCCCGCACGATCCAGGAGATTCGACGCGCGCGTCCGTCATGCCAGGTGGAAGTGCTCATCCCCGATTTTCAGGGCCGCCGCGATGCACTGCAAACCGTGATCGATGCCGGCCCCGACGTGCTCAATCATAACGTGGAGACAGTGCCGCGGCTGTATGCGCTCGCGCGTCCGCAGGCCGATTATCAGCGATCGTTGCATCTGCTCAAGGAGGCGCACGCCCAGGGCGCTAAAACCAAGTCAGGACTCATGGTCGGGCTGGGAGAGGACTCTGAAGAAGTCCTTCAGGTCATGCATGATCTATACCGGAATGGATGCAGAATGCTCACCATCGGGCAATATCTGCAGCCGTCAAAGAGACATCTGCCAGTGGCCAGATACGTGCCGCCGAAAGAGTTCGACGAACTGAAGAGAAGCGGATTGCGCCTGGGTTTTGCGCATATTGAGGCCGGACCGCTGGTGCGAAGCTCTTACCACGCCGAGCAACAGTGGGCCGCTCTGGCCAAGAGAGCCCCGCGCCAGTCCGAACCCGTGCTGTCGCGTGGCCAACCGGCTCTGGCACGTGACGAGAGAACAATTATAGGGCGCTGAAAAGGAGAAGGCTGGAAAATGGCATTGCTGCACGTCATCAAGTATGGACACCCAACGCTGCGCATGGTGGCGGCGCCCTACGAGCGGGAGGAGGTGGAGGAAGAATTTATCAACGATATGCTCGAAACGATGTACACGGAGGATGGCGTCGGCCTTGCTGCGCCGCAGGTCAATGTGTCCAAACGGCTCATCGTCTGCTCGGATCGCGAAAATGAATATGTCATTTTCAATCCGAAAATTATCGCCACCAGCGAAAACACGCAATCGGACATGGAGGGGTGCCTGAGCCTCCCCGGCTTGCACGCCAATGTCGGGCGCTATGACAAAGTCATCGTCGTCGGCAAAGATGCAGAGTGGCGGGATATTGAAGTGAAAGCCTCCGGCTTGATGGCTGTGGTCTTTCAGCATGAAATCGATCATCTCAACGGCACATTGTACATAGACCGCGCCGACCTGGCCACGCTGGCGTGGACAGATGCGGCTGTTGTCGATCCAGCACTGCGGGAGCAGCCGACGACGATTGAGATGGTGCAGCAAATCTACCGGCAAAAATATCATCCGAATTCACACGCGCTGGTTTTCGAAAAGAATTTCACCTGACAGGAGGTCGCCATGGTAAAAGAGCAGGCAAAATATATTCGCAAATTGTCCGGCGAGGAAGCCCTCAAACGTTATATTTTGGTTGTGCGGGAAAGTTTGAAATTATTTCCCAGCCCCGGCACGATGTTCACTCTGAAAATTGGCGATAAGAAAATTGAAGCTGAGGTCACTCTGATCGAGGTCTGGAACCAGGGCGGCAGCAAACCGAGCACCGAGTACCACATCGATCTCTCCCATCATCCGGATGTCTTTCGGCCGCACTATGGACAAAAAGTCACGCTGACGCGCAAGAAAGATACGCTCTATGAATTGAATTGACAGGCTATCAACAGCACAGCATCGACGCCTGCCGCCGGATAACGCACTCGCAAAGCGAGCATTTTCACCCAAAATGCTTTTTTCTATTTAATATATAGCTTTAAGGATCTAATGAAAGCCGTAATACTTGCTGCCGGTTACGCAACTCGGCTGTACCCATTGACAAAAGACAAGCCCAAGCCCTTGCTTCGGATCGCGGACAAGCCAATCATTGAATATATGCTTGATGGATTTCGCCGCATCGCAGCACTGGACGAGGTTTACGTCGTCACCAACGCTAAATTTGCTCCGGCCTTTGAACTGTGGGCGCAGCAGCTGAGGCATTGTCCGCATCCGTATGATTTCAAAATTATCATTTTGAACGACAAGACGACGAGCGAGGAAACTCGACTTGGCGCCATCGCGGACGTCCAGTTTGTCATTGAGCGCGCCGAGATACGGGATGACCTGATCGTCGCAGCGGGCGATAACATATTCAGGTTTGATTTTGCTGATCTCGTCGATTTTTTTCAACAAAAGCAGAGCGATATCATTGTCGCGCAGCCGTTGCACGATCCTGCGCGCCTGCGAACTCGAGGCGTTGTGCGGTTCGATGCGCAGCATCGGGTCGTTGATTTTCAGGAAAAGCCGGCTGATCCGCCGTCCAATTTTGTGGCTCCTGCTCTTTACATTCATCGCAGCGAGAACATTCACTTTTATCAGCACTATCTGCGTGCGGGAAATAATCCGGATGCGCCGGGCCATTTCATCAAATGGCTTTTTCCCAGGACGCCTGTGCATGTTTTCATTTTGCCGCAACCTGCTATAGATATCGGCACCCTGGAAACATATGAGCAGGTCTGCAAAGATTTTTCGGCCTGACGTCGCATATATTCTCTGGATTCTTGTTGACTTTGAGGAAAATTTCTCTAACTTGCTTTGCTACTGACAAAAAAACGTGCGATCAAGAGGATTTTGCATGGGAACAGAGTTTTACGCCGGCCTGGATTTGGGCGGAACATTTTTAAAGTATGCTCTTGGGACAGCGGCTGGGAAAATAGTTAAAAAAGGGAAAAAGCCAAGCCGGGCGGATGAAACGCAGGAGCAGGTTTTTGGGGTCATGTTTGAGGCCATTGATGAGCTGCAAAAAGAGGCGCAGCGGCGTCAGGGTGAGCTCAAGGCCATCGGCGTTGGCAGTCCAGGGGCTATCGATTTTGACAAGGGGCGGCTGATCGGTAGTACGCCCAATATCGCCTGTTGGGCGAATGCGGATATTCGGGGAAAAATTAGAGACAAATTTCATCTGCCGGTATGGGCTGATAATGATGCCAATATCATGGCTTTTGCCGAGTCCCGGCAAGGCGCCGCGAAAGGCTACAGAAATGTGCTCTGCACAACCCTCGGCACCGGCATTGGCGGCGGCATTCTCATCGATGGTGAACTGTATCGCGGGACCAACTATGCGGGCACAGAGATAGGTCACATGATGATTGTTCACGATGGCATACCGTGCAACTGCGGTGGCCGCGGCTGTTTTGAAAAATATGCCTCGGCGCCGGCCATGGTGCAGCACTATGTGAACCTGCTGAACGAGAGCGGTAAAAAGGCGCCGAAAAATGTGTCGACCGTGACCATTTTCCAAAAGGCAGCGGCCGGCCAGGCCGAAGCAATTGCAGCGATCGAAATCACCCTTGCCTATCTGGGCACCGGATTTGCCAGCCTCGTCAATATTTTCAATCCTGAAATCCTCGTCGTGGGCGGCGGCGTCGCTGATGCAGGAGATGATTTCATTGCGCGCATTCAAAAGGCCATCGCCAAGCGCGCCATGAAACCCGCGCTCAAAGGCTTCAAAGTCGTCCGCGCTGTCCTGGGCAACGAGGCGGGATTTGTCGGAGGAATACGTCTGGCTGCTGAAATGTTTCTGAAATCACGGTGATGTTGTTTT
>RQOI01000124.1 GCA_003854995.1 Candidatus Zhuqueibacterota bacterium | reverse complement strand
TGGCGATATCGGCATCGCCGATGGTGATATAGCCGCAACCAGGAATGCGCACCGCCTCATCGAGCCAGTTGCTGCAAGCCCGGCTGCATGGCACAGCATCATTGGCCTGATAGCGCAGGCAGGTCTCGAGCGGCACGCCCGTTGCCCTGACAAATTGCAGGGCGAGCTCCGGATCGCCGCCGTCACACGAACCGGCATCGGCGCACGAAAGGATGAACTGTTCTGACAAATCGATCATCGAATCCGGATTGTCATTGACGATTTTCCACCAGGCCTCGACCTGCGCCACCGCGGCAAAGTCCCAGCAGCTGCCGCAATTGCCCTGATTCTTCGGTGGCGTCACCCAGTTCCCAGGGTTCTTGCGCCAGTCGAAATGCGCCGGCAGCTCGTCCGCCTGCGGCAGGGAGATGACTTGCGCGCGGGATAAATCGGTTGGTTGCAGAACAGCGCCGCACAGGCTACGGCGCGCGGCCGCCGACAGCTCGGTCACCCAGCTCGCGCCGGGCGTCCAGTCGGCGCCTTTTTCAGCAATGGCCTGCTGGATCAGCTCGATTTCACTTTTCGATGCATCGCTCTCGCCGGCCAGAGAGGATGCTGCGATGGCAGCGAGCAGACAGCAGGATTGGCACAAGATTGATATGCGCATGCCAAGCCCTCCTTCGCGGTTAGAATTTGCAGCAATTCATCCGGCATCTTGAGCGGATATCATGTGCCGACGCTTCTTCATAGACTCATTTGCAGCACATGTTCGTCAGCAAAATTGACAGAGAAATAATCCGATGAACTCAAAAGACTGGTAAATAATATAATGCAATTTCAGTTCAAAGTCGATAAAAAATTATAGCCATATTCCACTCGTAATGGAGCCAGTTTTCCTCTGGTTCTCTGTCTGGAATCCCATTGCATCGACGCGACGATCGAAACAAAAACGAGACTCTGCCTCGCTATATGGAATACGCTTGTGTTTTTAGCACTTTGGAAGTCTCTTGATTATCGATGTTGTTCTTTAACGCATCAAAATCAGTTTCTTCGTCTGAACGAATTCGTCCGCTTCCAGCCGATACAAATACATGC
>RQOI01000123.1 GCA_003854995.1 Candidatus Zhuqueibacterota bacterium | reverse complement strand
CGGATTCAATATCGTTTTTTGGGCGAGCAAACGCGGATGTTGCTGGACAAACTTTAGCAGCAGCGAGAAGCGGCTATCCGACGGCTCACGGTTAGCGCGCAGCCAGGTCCAATACTGCGCATGCGCCAGCGGCCTGTTGCCGTTCGCATGATCCAGTGAGCCGGTGTTGAATCTTTTTGTCTGCACGACATTATCGATAAAAAAGGCATCCATCACAATTTCATGCAGACCGGATGAATAGGTCGTGAGTGCATCCATACCTGGTTGGACTGTCATTTGATTGTTCAGCCAGTATCCGATCGCGGAAAAAATGAGCAGGATCATTGAAAAAAGAACGAGAGGCTTTTCTTTTCGCACTGCCGCGACGACCAGCAATGGAATCGGCACGAACAAGGCGGTCGGTCGAACAAAGAGGCTGGCAAAGTGCACCAGCAGAGCGGCGATCCAGCATCGTCCTCGGCACAGCACAAGATACGTAAAGATGAGTAATAGTGCGGTTGTGAGAGGATCCGGCGCGGATTTGATCGTCCAATGGATGAAGACAGGGTTGATGATCAGAAATGCTGCCGCAAGAGTGAATACCGCGTCGTTCGAGCGCAGCCGCCGCATGATCAGAAACAGAAAGACCAGACTCACGACATTGATCGCGACGGTCACGCCGTAGCGGAGAACGGGATGATACTCATCCGGCATGAAGAATATGGGGGCATACATCAGCGGCAAACCAGGTCCGACCTCTTGATGCAAAAGTGAGCCATCCTGCTCGACAAAATTGCGCGCGATTTCGACATAGCCATCGTCAAGGAGGAGGATGTGCCGCAGCCTGGCATCATCCTTATCGCTCAAGTAGAGAAGAAGCGTCAGATAGAGCAGGGATGCCAGACTTACGTAAACAAAAATGACCTGGAATAACCGTTTCGCTGCCACAAAAAGCCTGCTGAAAAATAGATCCGTACGATATTCTATAATAGCGATAAATCAGACTATCGCAAGAGTTTTTTTCATCCGCTCAGCCCAATGATCGATTTCTGCTCTTCCCGCCTATCGACTCTCCTTCTTTATCTTTTTGGCTTGCAGAAATCAATTCAATTCGGAATTCCAAAAAACTTTGCTTGCAATTTCAGCATTTAATCATTAAATTTAGTCATATAATTAAATTTTTATATTAAACTTTTAACTTGAAAAATTCACTCACACCAAGACACAAAGATTGATTTTATTAACTTTAAATATCATCCAAAAGAAACTGTGAAAAAGAATTCAAATTGTATCTGTTTAGCCATGTGTAGTACACAAAGATTGCCAATCAGAAATAGAGCCATGCTTTAGAGAATGTTCAACAATTGTCATCATT
>RQOI01000122.1 GCA_003854995.1 Candidatus Zhuqueibacterota bacterium | reverse complement strand
CTTTAATGGCTGATAGCTGATAGCTATATAATTCTGACCCATACCAAACACCAATAATAAGGACGAATATGGAGATTAAAAGAGATATTGAAGTCGTAGCCGCGGGTCATACCTGTCTCGATCTGATACCCTCTTTTACGATCGAAGGAAAAGTGGATAAAATGACCGACGTCCTTGTGCCCGGCAAAATGATCAACATGGGCAAATGTGTGGTCGTCGGCGGCGGGCCGGTCACCAACGCCGGCGTATCCATACGCCGGCTCGGCGTGAAAACAGAACTCATTGGCAAAATCGGCAACGACGATTTTGGCGTGCAGATACTGAACTGGTATGAAGAACATGAGGGCCATTTTGCCGGCATCAAGACAGTCGACGGCGAATCAACGTCCTATACCATCGCAATTTGCATACCGGGCATCGACCGCTTTTATCTGCACCATTGCGGCGCCAACGACACTTTTGGTTATGACGATATGGATTTTGATCTTGTGGGACGCGCAAAACTGATGCTTTTTGGCTATCCGCCCTGGATGAAAAAACTTTATGAAAATACCGGCGCAGAGCTGACAAAAATTCTCGCAAAGACCGTAGAATTGGGAACGACGACAGCCCTGGATCTGTCGCTTCCGGATGCGGACAGTTATGCCGGAAAAGTCGACTGGAAAGCGATTTTAACGGACTGGGTTCCGCTGACCGACATCATGGTGCCGAGTGCAGAGGAGCTTTTTTATTTTCTGTACAAAGAAAAATTTCTTGAAAAAAAGGCGGGTCTAGGACCCAGGGAGAGCGTGCTTGACCACATGACGGTTGTAGAAATCTCGTCTCTCGGCGACGATTTGATGAATATGGGGGCAGCCGTCGCCATGGTCAAGTGCGGTCATCGGGGACTCTACATCCGAACCGCTGGTCAGGAGCGGCTGAAAAAAATGGGCGCCGCTCAGTGCGCTGATCCGGCAAACTGGGCGCATCGCGAGCTCTGGTTTCCGGTCTATCAGGAAGAAAAGTTTGTCGGAGCGCTGGGCTCTGGCGATTCGGCCATTGCCGGATTTCTCTCCGCTTTTGTCCGGGATCATACGATCGAGTCCTGCCTGCGATATGCCAACGCCGCCGGCAG
>RQOI01000121.1 GCA_003854995.1 Candidatus Zhuqueibacterota bacterium | reverse complement strand
TATTTCACATCCGCGGCAGCGATGGAAACAAGAGCGAATGACAGGCATACGAATAATAATGCTTTTTTCATCATACTTTTCCCTTCTTTTTACATCAATTTCCTGTCTCAGAATAACAGCATCCAGGGATGAATTATTCACTTCCTGTTTCGTTTTCTGCTATCCAGCCAAAAGTTTCATATCGCCAGCTCACATCATCCTTTTTGACATCAATGATGAGAAAGCCCTCTGCAAAACCATCGCGCGGCCCCTGCCACCAGGCGCCGCATACGGCGCCACCGCTGATGTAATGCGTATCGCGAAAATGAATGTGCTCGACGATGTGATGGTGGCCCTGCAAAACCAGCTTTAAATTATGGTTGGCGAACTTGTGCAACACTTCGGCCGCATTGACGATGATTTCTCCTCGACCCAGGCTATAGGTCGCGCCATGACGGAACTGGCCGTATGCGGTGACCAGCGGAATGTGAGTGGAGACGACTATGGGCGTCGCCGGATCGACCGCGCGCAAATCATTTTCAAGCCAGATCAGCTGCAGGGAATCGACGTGACCATAATATCGTCCCGGCGCCAGACCGATGCCATCCATGCTGATGAAATGCCAATTCTTATGATCAAAGGAATAATAAGGTTTCTCATACCCCATGTTTTTCAGATACATCGCCTTGCCATACTCGGCGTGCAGCGGCGATACGCCGCTCTCCTCATACAAGCCAAACACCTCATGGTTGCCGATCGTGTTATAGACCGGCATGGCGAACACCCGCGCCAGCTCGCCGTACATGCCATACAGCAGAGTGGCGCGTTCGTGCGATTGTCCCAGCGCGTCCATGATCAGATCACCGCCGGTGATGACAAAATCGGGCGCAATCTGATTGACCCGCTCGATCGCTGCCGCAAAGCCTTGTTCAGCGTTGCGCTCCGGCTGCAGATGAATGTCGGTCATGAAGGCAAAGGTGAATGAATTGCCGCTGTCCGAACAGCGGAATAGCAGGAATGATATGAACAGCGCTGCCAGTGCGAATGCTCTCTTGATGCTCATCGTTCTCTCCGTTTCTAAAGCAAACCACAGAGCGCGCCGAGATGCACAGAGATAGCGCCCGATTTCGCTTCATTTCCTCCGTGATTCTCGGCGCCCTCTGTGGTTTAATATTATTGGTTGTGACTAAAGGCCAAGTTCATCAGTGGCCGATCTCCCGACCCCTATTCATCCCCCGGACATTTGGGACAATAAATCGCCACATCGATGCCGGCGAGGTCTATTCGCGAACCACCCCTTTTCACAATGCCAAAATCGATCGTCTCATTCGATCGAATGGCCACGTCGTTTTTCTTGACCTGATAGGAATCGTCCCCCATTGTCACTTCAATGATGAAATTGATCGTCTGATCACAGGGCGCCTTGCTGGTGATCTTGAGCCGCGTTTCATTCCGGTACTTATCGGCCGCACAATCGCCCATATAGACCTCAACAATCTGTTCGAACGAGACGCGAAATTCGTAGAGGTTGAATCCCCTGTCCAGGACAAATTGCGTCCATCCGGGCGTATATCTTTCCGACAGTTCGCATTCATTTGAAAGCGAACAGCTCAACAGCAGAGCAGCCGCCGGCAGTAGCCAGCATAACTTTAAAATTTTCATTTGATGATGCTCCGAATTTTCTTCAGCACCTTTGGACTGACCAATTGGTCGGAGATGCTGATGATTTTTTTGATGACGACCAAAACATCGTCATCGCCGGGCCAGTGCTTTTCCACAATATCGGCCGCCGTTTTATTGATGAGGCCATTCAGCACCAGGGCGGCGACGATGATGTCGTCGGCAAAACCGAATGGCCCGAGCACTGCTTCGGGGAAAAAATCGATGGGCGAGATGAAATAAGCGATGGCCGCTATCAGCTTGGCCCGTTCGGCCTTGGGTACATCCGGGTCAGTGGACAGCTTCCAGAGGAGATAAAAAAGATCCGGCGCCCACATGATGTACTTTGACCACTGATTCGAAGCACCGTCCTTGCTCAACCAGGCAGTGATCTTGCTGCGCAGTTTGAGATAAAATTGCGATTCCTTGGCC
>RQOI01000120.1 GCA_003854995.1 Candidatus Zhuqueibacterota bacterium | reverse complement strand
CAAAAACTCGCAGAGACGATACTGTTTTTGCAGTCGAATCCAGAGATTCGACAACGCATGGGCGAGAACGGCAGAGCCTATGCCGAGAAAAATTTCCGCATCCAGGGCATTGCCGACCGGTTTGAGCAGATCATCACCACGACCTTACGCCGCAGAGGCGCCAGCCATGCTGCGTGAACGATCTGATTTTTTGAATGCGTTGTGGCGGATTGTCGATCAATTTCTGCTGGTGAGCTGCTTCACCATCGCCTATTTGGTCCGCTTTACCTTTTTTCCCATGCTGCCGGAAGCCGAGTCCATTCCGACCCTGGCGGTCTATCTGCCCAATATCGTGCTGCTGTCGTTTTTGTGGTTTTCAGTCGCCGAGGCGCTCGGGCTCTATAAATCCAAAAGGATTGAATCGCCGTGGGCGGACTGGAAGATCATCGCCTTTGCCCTGATCCTCACCGTCTTTCTCTACACATCGGTCGGTTTCATCTTCAAGTCATTCGATGTCTCCCGTCTGCTGCTCCTGCTGTTCACCCCATTTGCCTATGTTGTGCTCGGCGGCTGGCATTTTGGCTTTCGCCTGCTGCTGTCGAATGCGCGCGTCCGCGGCTATAACAAGCGCAATCTGCTCGTCATCGGCGCCGGCCAGACGGGCCGTCGTTTTGCCTATGAGATATCCACTCATCGCGAGACCGGCTATCAGGTCATCGGTTTCCTCGACGATCATGTGGATGCTCTGGATAATTCCCGGATCCTCGGCAAAGTGTCGGATATTCGCACCGTGCTGGAAAATCATCTGATCGATCGCGTCGTCGTCGCCCTCGGCATGCGAGAATCCAAAGATATTCAAATGGTCGTGAAAGAGTGCGAGTACGCGGGCGTGGAAGCCAATATCATCCCCGACCTGTTCCAGTTCATCCATCCAAAAGCAAAGGTGTTGAACCTGAACGGCATCCCGCTGATCGGCATTCGGCAGAATCCGGTGGACACGTGGCAGTACGTCTATTTGAAGCGCCTGTTCGATATCCTGTTCAGCCTGGTCATTCTCCTGATCATCAGCCCCCTGTTCCTGCTCATCATGGCCACCATCAAATTGACCTCAAAAGGCCCTATATTTTTTGTGCAGGCGAGACTGGGGACGCACGCCCGCCCCTTTCGATTTTACAAATTCAGGACCATGCGCATCAGCGATGATGGCGAGAGTGACACCCGATGGACGGTCAAGGACGACAAACGCGTCACCTGGATCGGCGCTCTATTGCGCAGCACATCGCTGGATGAGCTGCCGCAATTCTGGAATGTCCTGAAAGGCGATATGAGCGTCGTCGGTCCCCGTCCCGAGCGGCCGCATTTTGCCAAGATGTTCCGTGAGGACATCCCTGCTTATATGATCCGGCATCAGGTGAAGACAGGCCTGACGGGCTGGGCGCAGGTGAACGGCCTGCGCGGCGACACTTCCATTCAAAAGCGTCTGGAATATGACCTCTATTACATCGAGAACTGGTCTTTTTCTCTCGATCTGCGCATCATTCTCATGACCATCATAAAGGGCTTTGTCAATCAGAATGCCTATTAAAAAGCTTTTCCTGTTCTTCTCCCTCTGTGGCCAACTGGCCGCGCAATCCATTCGGCCCAACCACTGGATCGAAGAAGATCTCTCTTTCTTGTGGCATCGCGGCTATCTGTGGGAGTTGTCGCCGCTCGAGCGGCCGTTCACGTCGTCCGACATCTTTGCGCTGCAGGACAGCGCGGCCGCTGCGGCGCCGGTGCGCGCCTTCCAGTTGCTCGGCCGAATGGCGGCGCGCGAAGAGTCGGAGACAACGCTCGGCTGGCTCCTGCTCGATGAGGCGTACGAAGCGGATGGGAGTCGATCAATCTATCACGCCGCGCAGCGGGCGACCCTGGGCGCGCATCTGTCGCCAAACCTGCAACTGTACGCCGGTTTTCACGTCGATAATCAACTCGATTCCGACAGCAGCTACCTCGGCAAGCGGCAGAGCGGCATGGCCGCCTATATGGAGCAGGCCTTTGTTCTTTTCGATCGCAACGGCTTTCGCGCCAAATTTGGCCGCGATTATCTGGTGTGGGGACCCGGACTGGATGGCTCTCTGCACATCTCCGCTGCCTCGCGGCCGATGGATCATCTCTATCTGGCGTGGAAGAACCGCTGGCTCAAGCTCTCCTTTTTCACCGCGACACTGGATGATACGGACTTTCCTGTCCAGGGCGAGCCATCGACCCAGCATCGCTACCTGTCGGGCCATCGACTCGAGCTGCGCCCGTTCCGCTACGCGCGCATCGGCCTGAGCGAGACGGCGCTGTTCGGCGGCCCGGATGCGGGCATTGATTTTGCGCTGCTCAATCCCATGCAGTTCTATGCCGGCGTTCAGCTCAATGGCCCGCAATCGGCCAATGTGCAGGCCAGCGTCGATGCAGCGATCATGCCGATGCAAAATGTCACGCTATATGGCAGCTATCTGCTGGATGACATGCAATTCGAAGACGAAGCGCAGGATGACCAGGAGCCGGCGCAATACGGTCTTGCAGTCGGCCTCAACTGGGCGGATCCGTTCGCCTGGGGCGGCGCGGATTTTTTCCTGGAATATGCGCGCGTGACCAACAGGACATACAATGGCCAGGGCGGACCCTGGGAGAAATATCTGCACCGGCGCCGTCCCATCGGCCACTTTTTGGGCAATGATTTTGACCGACTGATCGTCGGCGTCCGCCACCGGCCCTCCGCGGCCTGGCGATTGGGTTTGCTCTACGAACATTTGCGCCGCGGCGAGGGCCGCATCGAGGACGATTTCACCACCCCCTGGCGGGACATCGGCGATGGTCAGACCTACAGCGAGCCCTTCCCGACCGGCATCGTCGAGGTGGGCGATAATGTCCGGTTCACCGCTCGCTGGCAGCCGCTCCTGTGGCTGTACGGCGATTTCTATCTCTGCCGGCAGCAGCTCAAGAATGCCGGAAACCAGCGCGACGCTCAGCAGAGCTATTGGGAGGTGAAAGTGAATGTCTCTTTCGAGTTGCTGGGGACAGCCTCGCTAAAATGATTTGATATGCGAATAACCAGAGGGCGATGACTCCCTGATCGTTCGGCACATTCGTGCCCCTGACGGGACGTACCGGACGGTCAATGGATGAGGACCCCTGATCGTTCGGCACATTCGTGCCGGACGGTCAATGATTGAGGACATTCGTCCGATGGGGACAAATGTCCCGCATGGGACGAATGTCCCCCATTATTTCCCGCCCAGGATGGACATCCAGGGCGATCGTAATCTGAATTAGAAGAACCTTAAACAAGATACGAGATCTGCCGAGTGGTCATAAAAAAATGTTATCACATGCGAATAACCAGAGGGCGATGACGTGGCATCCACACCGTTCGATATTTGCGTACTGACCG
The DNA here is from genome assembly GCA_003854995.1 of Candidatus Zhuqueibacterota bacterium. Taxonomy (GTDB): domain Bacteria; phylum Zhuqueibacterota; class Zhuqueibacteria; order Residuimicrobiales; family Krinioviventaceae; genus Kriniovivens. The sequence goes on along the minus strand of RQOI01000120.1, from coordinate 6,043 downwards.
CGGCCAACGAAGGGCAGGCGCGCGGTTATGCGATTCAGCTCGACTGGCGGCGACAAGATCATTCCGCCACCGCGTTCAGGATCTTTGCCGATCCAGATGGCAAACGGATCGGCTCGGGCGGCAGCACGTTTCTGGTGCTGCATGCCCTCTATGCCGAATTCGGCGAATCGCTGTACGACAAGCGGGTGCTCATTCTGCACAGCGGCGGCGACAGTCGGCGATTGCCGGCCTATTCGGCCATTGGCAAGATCTTTATGCCGCTGCCGACAGAAGAGCATCGCACCCTGTTCGACGTCATGCTCGCGAACCATGCGCAGCTGCCAAATCCAGTTGGCGGCCAGGTCATCGTCGCCAGCGGTGATGTGCTGCTCAATTTTGATCCCTCTTTCATCGACTTTTCGCCCGTCGGCATCACCGGCGTCGCTTTTCCGGAAGAGGCGGCGCAGGCCGTCCACTTTGGCGTCTATGTCCCGGCTGAGGTCAGGACAGGCTTTGTCCCGCTGGCAAACGTCCTGCAGAAACCGAGCCTGACCGAGCTACGCGATCAGGATGGCGTCGAGTTGCAGCGAATCTGGATCGACACCGGCATCCTGCATCTCGCACCGGATGCGGTCAGGGCGTTTTTGGCGTGCGAGAGGTTGATCGCCGCAGCGCAGCAAGGCGCGATCAATTACAATCTCTATCATGAAATCGTGTACGCCGTGCACGGCAAGATGGACATCCCGGACGCGGGCTGTCTGCGAAAAGTGTCGCTGTTCGTCAATTGTCTGCCCTATTGCGGCTTTTACCATGTCGGCCGGAGCCTGGAGCTGCTGCAAAATTTCTACACCCTGACGCACGCGGCAGCGCACTATCATTTCAGCAACTCGACCCGCTCCAATGCGGCGGCCTTGCCGGAGCTGAAATCGATCTGGGTGTACAATTCAGTTTTCACTGCCAGGCGACTGTCGGCGACCAAGCCGTGTCTGATCGAAGGCTGTCTCATTGAAAACGATGTGCGGCTCGAGGGCCAGAATATCCTGACCAATATCCCGGCCGGCTCGCCGGCGATACATCTGCGCGCGGGCATCTGTCTGACTGTTTTGCCGCTCATTGACGGCGATTGGGTCGCGGTCCTCTATGGCATAAATGACCCGTTCAAGGGCGCGGACGCCACCTTTTTGAACGCGCCATTGGCCTCGTTTTTGGCGGCTCGAGGGATCAGTGCAGAAGAGACCGGGCTTGCGAAGGGCGAGACGGACATATGGACAGCGCGACTTTTTCCGCGTTCGAGTTCGGTGCGCCGGGCGATCGAGATCGCCCTGACCCTGCAGGGTGAGGGAGACCTCGCAGCGTGGCGGCAGGCGGAACGCTCCTCGATGCAGGAGATCCTGCTCGACGTCGATCAGCATCGTCTGCTCGAACAGCATGCCGGTCTCGAACGGCACTATCAGTTTATAACTCTGGGCGACCAGTTGGCGCGCAGAGAATTCAGCTTTTCTTCTCTGCAGGCGCTCTTGCGCACGGATGAGGATCGACAGCGGGCGCGCGAACAGATAGAATCCTATATGAGCAAATCGTCCTGTGCTGCGAACGACATCGCCCGTCTGCAGTTCTGGCTCGCCCAGCTCTGCAGCGATCATGCGCCGCAGGCCGAACGCTATTACGATCTGGCGTTTTCCTCGATTCGGCGCGCAGTGGCGGGCGGTCTGCGCGCTGAAGCCGGCCCGTCGTTGAATTTCGGCATCCGCTCCGATGAGGTCGTCTGGACCATGCTGCCGGCGCGCCTCGATTTCGCCGGCGGCTGGACCGATACGCCGCCGATCTGTCTCGAGCGCGGCGGCTGCGTGCTGAACGCCTCTGTGACGCTCAATGGCCAGTATCCCATTCAGGTCATCGGCAAGATCTTGCCAAATGACTTTGTCATCGGCGTCAACTCGATCGACCTGGGTCGCCGCACGACCATCAAGAGCGCTGCCGAACTGGCGACGCACAGCGATCCTACCGACTGGTTGTCGCTGCCAAAAGCCGCCTTTTATGCCGCTGGTGTGGCGCCGGGCGCGGATCTGCAGCAGATGCTGAAAAAAATGGGCGGCGGCATTGACCTGACCCTGTTCAGCGCCCTGCCCGCCGGCTCGGGATTGGGCACATCCAGCATCCTCGGCGCCGGACTCATTGCCACGTTGTCGCGCCTGCTGGGCAAGAACATCTCCCGCGACGAGCTCTATGCCAGGACCAGCAATCTGGAGCAGCTGATGACCACCGGCGGTGGCTGGCAGGACCAGATCGGCGGCGTCGCCGGCGGCGTGAAATTAATTGCGACAAAAGCCGGTCATGATCAGACGCCAACCATCGCCTGGACGAGCCTGACCACGCCGGACGCGGAGATCCGCGATTCCTTTCTCCTCTATTACACCGGCATTCGCCGCATGGCGAAAAACCTGCTGCGGCACGTCGTGGGTCGCTATCTGCAGCGGGACGCCGAGGCCCTGGCTGCGCTGGAGCAACTGGCTGCCCTGGCGGCAGAGATGAAAGACGACCTCGACCATCGTCGGCTCGAGGCTTTTGGCAGAAAAATACGACTCGCCTGGACGCTGAACAAGACGCTGGATGCGGGCCAGACGACCGACGCCATCGAAGCGATGCTGGCGCGCATCGATGACTATATGCATGGCGCCAAGCTGCTCGGCGCCGGCGGCGGCGGTTTTCTATTCATCTGCGCCAAAGACGGCCAGGCAGCGCAGGCCATCCGCGACGAACTGACAGGCCATCCGCCAAATGACCGGGCGCGCTTTTTTGATTTTGATATCGATGCCGGCGGCATGAAAATGTGCGTCCTCTGATGTTGTTACTCGAGCCGCGATTTCACCTAAAAGAATTTTGTTGAAATAGTGCAGCCGAGGCATTCTTCAGGAATTTAAATGTCGTAGAATAATACGTATGTGGAGTGTTTCGCATGGGAGTCAATGAATCAACCATACAGGACAGAACTTTGGAGGCTTTGGCTCGCACATTTTTCAAAGAATCGATCAAATATGGCTTTAGGAAGATCGATTATCTTCGTTTTGTCAATTTTCTTCTCGATATGGCGATGTCAAACAGCAAATCGTTCGAAGCGAATGGTCGCTGGATCGAATCTGTCAAAATTGACGAAAGTGTCAGCGCCAAGGTATTACCTCTGGAGAGTGAGCGGCTGCGCATCCGGAGCTTTCAACCAGCAGATGCAAAAGTCATGCAGTCCTGGCTCCAGGATGATGATGGCCGCCATTTTTTGCTTTCCAGAGTAACGGCCAAATCCGTTGAACTTGAAAAGTTCGTCGATGACAAGTCCTGTCTGATGGGAATCATCACGTTGAAGGATGACAATCCGATCGGGGCTGTCGCCTACTGTAATCACAATCCCCAGCAACATCGCGCCGAACTGCGAAAAATCATTGGCGATCCCGCAAAGCGTGCGATGGGTTATGCCAAGGAAGCAACGCAATTGTGGATTCAGTATGGCATCCAGACACTCGGGCTGAAAAAGATATATCTAAGCACACTCAACAGTAATATTCGCAACATCAAGCTAAATGAAGAGCTTGGATTTCAGGTGGAGGGCATTCTGAGAAACGAGGTCTATTTCGACAATAAATTTCATGACTTGTTGAGGATGGGGATGTTCATAGATTAGACCAGACCCGACCTCAACTGAACAAGGTCCGTCACCGGCAGGTGGCGGACCTTTTTTATTGCCTTTCAGGGAGAAACATTTTATCTTATAGCGGTGCAGGAACTGGAAGGAGCGATGCATGAAGTGTCACAACTGTGGCGATGAACTGGTTTTGGAGCCGGGCCGCAAGATCTTCCGGCAGGACACCTGTCTGGTCTGCGGCGCTTATTTGCGCTGTTGCCTGAACTGCCAGCTGTACGATCCGCTGGCGTGGAAAGAGTGTCACGAGCCGCAGGCCGAGCGGGTCAATGATAAAGCGCTGGCCAATTTTTGCGAATATTTTACCCCGGCGGCTGCCAACAAGGTCACGGGCACTGGGCGAGCGACGGACGCGCGGCAAAAGTTGGCGGATCTGTTCAAAAAGGCGCAACCCGAAGAGTGACCCGGGCGCCTGTCACTTGCCAAAGGTCTGGCGAAAGAGCTCGATCGTATGTAGCGGCAGCGCGGCCATCTTTTCGCCGTAGAGCAGCCGGATGTCGCACTGTTTTCGCAGCGGCATATATTTATCCCCCTGCATGATATTGAGGCATTGCCGATAGGCCTCATGATCGGCCACGACAAAAGTGGCGAACAGCACCCAGCTCTCCTCATTGCTCGACGGCAGGCCGTATTCAGAGCCGTGAAATCCCCATTTGAATGTCGCGGCCGTCGACCACTCCCCCACAAGGTCGTTCAGCAGCCCCAGGACGGCCCTTTTTCTCGCCTCATACTCTTCATCTTCCAGATTCAGCATGGCTTTGCGGCCTTCTGGCAGGCGTCGAATGGCGACGAACATGCGTTGGGACGGCTCTTCCGGCGCCGCTTTCTTTCTTCTGAATCTGCCGCGGATGACGCGATAGAGGGGTATGTTGTGGCGATACGGGAAAGCTCGCCGCACGATGATCCCCATGGCCAGCGCCAGCAGAATGGCGCTGACGAGTCCGACTAGTTCCACATGACTCTCCTCAAATTAAACCCAGCAGTTTTACCGACATTGCGATGACGACAAGGACGAGAACGAGGCGGATGAATTTTTCGCCCTTGACGATGGCCAGTTTTGCCGACCACCATCCGCCGAGGGCATTGCCCGCCGCCAGCGCGATCGCATAGGTGTATTGAATGCGTCCGGAAAGAATGAAAATGAGCAGCGCCGGGATCGTATAGATGAAGACGATGAACACCTTGACCATATTCACCTTGACGAGCCTGAACCGCAGGATATGGGTGAACGCTGCCATGATCAAAAAACCGACGCCCGCCTGAATAAAGCCGCCGTAAAAGCCGATGCCCAGCAGTGCCGGATAGATGAGCCAGCTCTTGCGCGCGCCGAGCTCCTTTGGATCTCTCGCCGGCGGCAGCAGGACGGTGAGCATCACCGCGATCATGACCACGGCCAGCACCTTGTGAAAGAGCTGGTCTTTGATGTTCACGGCAAAAAAGGCGCCGACAATGGCGCCCGGCAATGTCCAGGCAGAATAGAACAGAGCCGAGCGGAGGTCATATTTCTCCTCGCCGTGAAAGGAGAAAATTGCAAAAATATTCTGGCTGCAGATCGCCAGGCGATTGGTGCCGTTCGCCATAGCGCCGTCCAGTCCCAGAAAGATGAGGATCGGCATCGAGATGATGGAGCCGCCGCCGGCCAGGACGTTCATGAAAGCGGACAGGACGCCCACGCCAAAGAGCAGGGGGTAATTTAGTATTTCCATCGACGATTCGCCATCCCGAAAGCGTGCAATGAAAAAGGTTTATGCACTGCGCATAAACCTTTGCTGGCGGGAATGTGTGGGAATCGAACCCACCCAAGACAGGATCACTGCCTCACGACGGTTTTGAAGACCGCGGGCACCACCAGGCGCCATGCATTCCCGGGTATGCGGTGAAAGATAAAAAGATGTGGGAAAAGATGCAAAGCAAATTTGCAGGGGATTTTGGTTATTGGTTCCCAGCAGAGGGTGCACCACGGATTGCCCTGGGCCGCAAGAATTATCTGTTTGCCGGATCGCATCACGGCGCCGAGCAGGCTGCTGCGATCTATACACTGGTCGCCAATGCAAAACTACAGCAAGTCGAGCCTTTTGTCTATCTCAGCGATGTGATCAAACGGATCTCTGATCATCCTTACAAAGTATCCCTTCGGTGAACCACACCTTTCCTTATAGTTATAGAATTTCTACCTTACCTCCCAAACATGTCACCAACGGTTTAAAAGTTTACCAATTCCAACAGTCTTAAAACTTACCACTGATCCTCTCTAATTCATTTAATTCTACCAAATATTTCTAAAAATTCCATTTAATTTTTTCTTATTTCCATTTTATTCGTTTTATTTTCCTCTCCCAATTTTTCAAATTGGTTTTTATCATGGGGCTATAT
>RQOI01000119.1 GCA_003854995.1 Candidatus Zhuqueibacterota bacterium | reverse complement strand
TGATCTTTTACCCGCAATTGGAGGTGATCAGCTCCGTGAAGACTATTACGCCTGGACCTGGGGTGATGCGTTGTTCATCGTCCTCGATCCATTTCAGTACACGATGACCAAGACGTACGGAGATGTGACCGGATCGGGTGAGGATACACGAGCCCAAGAGCCGGAAGAGACGGTCGTCGAGGATCAATGGATTTGGACCCTCGGACAAGAGCAATACGACTGGTTCAAGGAGACGCTTGAAAGCAGTACGGCTTCATTCAAGTTCGTCTTTGCCCATCATGTCGTTGGCGGGCAATTGAATGTGTCGGGCGGAGCCGGCACACCGGAATACGTGCGCGGCGGCGGATTGGCAGTCCCCTATTTTGAGTGGGGTGGCTATAATGGAGTCTCAAATCCTGAATATCCTGATGATTGGGGATTCGATGATGAACGGTCGGGATGGGGCGACGATCCGATCCACCAGCTGATGATCGACAACAATGTCTCCGCCTTTTTCCACGGCCACGACCACCAGTTTGTGCATGAGGAACGCGACGGCATCGTCTATCAGCTGGTCCCGTCAGCGAGCATGACCGGCACCGGTTTCAATCTCTATACATCCAGCCCCTGGGTGGTGAGCGGCGGCAACCTGCCAAACGCCGGCCACATTCGGGTGACAGTTGCACCGAACCAGGCGACAGTTCAATATGTCCGCTCCGCCATCAGCGGCGATACGGGCGTCACCAACGGCCAGATTTCGCACGAGTATACCATTGATGCGCAACCCATTGCTGTCGAACTAGCATCTTTTCGCGCCCGCTTGGCGGATAAAAATGCCATCGTTGTCGAGTGGCAGACAGCCTCGGAAGTCAAGACCGCCGGCTTTTTTGTCCAGCGCAGTGAAAACAGCGAACGTGGCTTTGCCCGCATTCACGACCAGATCATCAAAGCGCGGGGGAGCAGCACGGTTGGCGCTGACTATCAATTCATCGATGCCGGCCATGATGGGCAAGAGTGCTTTTATCGTCTCGAAGAAGTGACCCTGGATGGCGCGAGCTCTTTTTCAGAACCGATCGCCCTCTCATTTGTCTCATCGTCCGATGAT
>RQOI01000008.1 GCA_003854995.1 Candidatus Zhuqueibacterota bacterium | reverse complement strand
CTCATCTATCAGAATATACCACAGGCACAATTATGCATTTTCCCCGGCGAAACGCATATGGCGCCTGTTGAAAACCCTGATATTTTCAATAAAGTGGTACATGATTTTTTCAAAAGACCTTTCCGCAGGCCGCAGATGATAGACTATTTTGAGTAGAGCTCAGCGCTGCGAGGAAAAAAAGTGGCGCTTTCTATACCTGATCATTAACATGGTTTCCTGAATCCACATGAAAAATGTACTCTTTATCGCATATCATTTCCCGCCGCAACATGGCAGCAGCGGTCTGCTGCGAACGTTGAAATTCGTCCGTTACCTGGAGAAATATGACTTCAAGGCAACCGTCCTGACCATTCATACGCGTGCCTATGAGAGATTGGACGGCAAGCTAGTCTCCCAGATTCCGGATGAGGTTCACGTTCATCGTTCGGCCGCCTTGGACACAAAAAAGCACCTCTCCATCAAAGGAAAATATTGGGAACAGCTTGCCGTGCCGGACCGCTATGCTTCGTGGATACCGTTCGGCATAGTGGACGGTTGCCGATTGGTCAAAAAGCACAATATCGATGTCATTTTTGCGACGTACCCCATCCCCAGCGCCATGGTCATTGGCACGATCGTGAGCCGGCGGACCAAAAAGCCGTTCGTCGCTGATTTCCGCGATCCAATGTATGATGACTATGCGGAATTGAGTGAAAAGGCGTTGAAGGTCAGAAAGGCCATCGAGGCCGCGGCCGTGGCAAACTGCGATCATGTCATCGTGACCACGCCGGGCACTCGCCGGCTTTTTGGTGCGAGATATCCGAATCTTGCTGCTGAAAAGATCTCGGTCATCCCCAATGGCTACGACGAATACGACTTTACCCAACTCCCGGCGGCGACGCCGCGCAAGCGGTCCTTCATACGAATCATACACGCCGGATTATTGGACCAGGACTATCGAAATCCCTTGCCCTTCTTTCGCGCGCTGCAAATCCTGAAAGCGCAAAATCTATTTGCTGAATTGCCTCTCAAGGTTGAGTTTTACGCACCAGGGAGTGACGACTATTATATAAAGTGCGTCAATGATCTGCTCATCCAGGATATCGTCGAGGTGAAGCCAGGCCTCCCGTATCACGATATACTGGCTGAAATGTTCGACTCGGATATTTTATTGCTTTACCAGGGAAATGCCTGCGACCATCAAATTCCGGCCAAAGTGTATGAGTATCTGCGCACCGGCAAACCCATTCTGGCATTTGCGACCGAGAATGGTGATACGGGTCAGCTTTTGTCCGCAAACGACGCCGGTCTCATCATATCGGACAGTGATCCGGCAGCGATTGCGGCCAAGTTCGCACCCTGGCTGCACGTCGTCACTCGATCTGACAACTCGAAAAATCGCATGAAAAATATAAAAGAATACAGCAGAGAAAAACACACGGAATCGCTCGCAAGGATTTTTCGTTTGATACTAAAGGCCAATTGATGGTCTCAGCATGTGCGGGTGAGGCGTGCGGAACAGGAAAATTGAAAACAGGCATTAGAGGACAGTTTAAACCGAAGGATGAATGAATGGATATCGAAACGACAAAACTTGAGATCAAGAATCTGATTCAACACACCATCGATATGAATCTGACTCCTGAAAAACTGGCGGATGATTTCAAAATTGCCGGCGACCTTCTGGATTCAATGGCTGTGACAAACCTCATACTGGCGCTGGAAGAGTATTTCGGCTTTACCTTCAGCGATGAAGAATTATCCCTGGAAACTTTTAGCACGTTCGAATCACTCGCTGCTGTTGTGCATAAAAAATTAGAAATGCTCAATGGCTGAGCAGCTGGAAGAGATGTTTTTTTTCAAGGGCGGCTGCGTTGATCTGCTGGGATTTCTGCATAGCCCTGCCCATTCGACGCGGACAACTGCCATTGTCCATTGCCATCCTTTTGCAGAAGAGAAAAATTGCTCGCACGCCGTGACAGTCAAAGCGGCGCGCGCCTTCGCTCGTCAGGGATTCGTCGTCTTTCGTTTCGATTATAGCGGTTGCGGAGACAGCGGCGGCGAATTCAGCGATTTTTCCCTGCAGGACTGGATCGAGGACACAAACGCGGCGATCGCAGAGCTGAAACGCCGGACGCGCAGCCAAAATGTCATATTGTGGGGAACGCGATTGGGGGCTGCGCTGGCGCTGGCCTGCGCCCGAGACCGTGACGATGTCGCCGGCCTCATCTTGTGGCAGCCGTCCTTCCACTTTAAGGATTATATACACCAATTCATCCGTCAGAAACTGGTATCGGATTTCTCCAATAAACGTCAGGCCGTGTCGCTGCAGGCGCTGCTGCATAAAGTCGCTTCCGGCGGCGCCGTGCAGGTCTATGGTTATCCCATATCGACTCTTCTCTATGCCAGTTTTTTAGCAATGGACGATGCATATCCTCATCCGGAAACCCCTCATCCCAGTTACATAGCAACGATATCAAATATGCCATCGGCGCCCCTTCAACTCGTTCGGGACAGCGAATGGCTGATGCAAAATCCCGCTTCCAGCTGTGTCCACATCGTCGAAGAACCTTTTTGGGACAGATATTGGCGCTGGGATGCGGTGCGCACGATCGAAAAAACGCAGGCGTGGTTAACGAAAATTCAGGGTGGGTGAGTGGAGAGAACGATCGATTTTTCCCTGGCGCACAAAAAGCTGTTTGGCATTTTGCATCTGCCGGAAAATGATCAACCGATTCATACCTTTGTGCTGATGATCGTCGGCGGGGCACAGACCCGCATCGGCAGCCATAGAATGTACGTTCAACTGGCGCGATTTCTGTGCCGCAATGGATTGCCGGTGATGCGCTTTGACTATGAAGGGCTCGGCGATAGCGAAGGGGATTTTGTCGGTTTCGAATACGCCGGACCGTCCATACGGGCGGCCGTCGATACGCTCTATCTTTCGTTTTCATCGCTGCAGCGGGTGGTCATCTGGGCCTTGTGCGACGGGGCGACCGCAGCCATTCTGTACGCTCCGAGTGACAGCGAGCGCATCTGCAGTCTGGTGGTGGCAAATCCTTTTTTGGAATCAGAGACCGCAAAGGCGCAGACCATTCTCAAGAATTACTACATCAGACGTCTCATGCAGGCGGATTTCTGGCGCAAAGTTCTGACCTTTCAATTCAGCATCAAAGAGTCAGCGAGTTCTCTGTCGACCACGCTGAGAACATCCGCGGTGAACGCTGAGGAGGAGGACTGGCTGCACACGGGAAAATCGCTTTCGCAATGGGTGCTGGAGGGCGTCAACTCTTTCGCAAAATCGATGCATGTTCTCATCAGCACAGATGACATACAGGGTATGCTATTCTACAATTTAATTCGCAAGGATCCGGCCTGCAGGAAATCGATCAAAGCCGGAAGGATAAAGATATGGCTCATCAAAGGCGGGGATCATACCTTCACGGATCCTCAGATCAAGGATAAGGCGTGCAAAAAAAGTTTGGCGGCAATCGTCGAGAGCGCCCCTGGCAACGGTGAACAGGGTGATTTGTGCCAGATGAGAATCGCTGCCAAGACGAGTTTAATCACAGGGTAGAGGTGTATATGGTGCGAGTGTTGCATGATATCTTGACGGAGAGTATTGCCAAAGGTCCGGATAAACAAGCCGTGTTTTTCAAAGAGCAGTCCATGACCTACGATCAGGTTGGCGCGAATGTTCGTTCGCTCGCATCCTATTTGATCGCTCACGGGCTGCAGAAAGGCGACAGAGTTGCCTTTTGGATGGAAAAGCGATTCGAAGAGGTCATTTCAATTTTTGCCATCTCTATGTCGGGCGCGGTCAATGTGCCGATACGGCGGCTGTCGACTGCAGCGCAGGTCGTGCACATTCTGAACGACAGTGGCGCTAAAGTGCTTCTGACCACCTATTCCCGAATGCAGGAGCTGCGAGAGCACGATCACGAACTGGAGAGTCTGGCGCTGATCATTTGCGTCGGAGATATGGAGGTTGATCAGGCCGCCTCAACATCCGCCATTCAGCAGGTCGCCTGGTCGGACATCCTGAAGAACGCGAATGGGAATGAATCTTTCCATCCCAGAGTTGTGGAGACAGACCTCGCCGCCATTCTCTATACCTCTGGCTCAACAGGCAAGCCCAAAGGCGTGGTTCTGACGCACAGGAATATCGTGGCCGGCGCTTACACTGTATCCGAATATCTCAAAATTACTGAAAATGATCGCCTGCTCAGCATTTTGCCCTTTAATTTCGATTACGGATTGAACCAGCTCACCACTGCAGTTTTGCACCACGCGAGCATTGTCCTCCTCGATCCTCTTTTCCCCAAGGATGTCTTGCAGATCATTGCGAAGCATAAGGTGACGGGATTGGCAGCGGTCGCCGCCACCTGGATACAGTTGCTGCAGATTCCATGGGACGCGGAAAAACTGGCCAGCCTGCGCTATATGACGAATTCCGGCGGCGCGATCCCGGAACACTATGTTCTGGATATGGCTGACAGGCTGCCGCACGCGGAAATCTATCTGATGTACGGCCTCACCGAGGCCTTTCGGTCGACGTATCTTGATCCCGCCCTGGTCAGAGAGCGGCCGACCTCCATGGGGAAAGCCATTCCCGGTGAGGAAATAGTGATCCTGGATGAAAACAACAAGCCCGTACAGCCGGGTCAAATCGGCGAACTGGTGCACCGCGGCGCCCTCGTGGCCCAGGGCTATTGGGGCGATGTTGAGAACACCAGCATCCGGTTCCGACCCAATCCCATGCAACCTGCCGATGTCCCTTTGCGCGAGATCGTCGTCTTTTCCGGAGATTATGTCAAGATCGACGAGCAGGGCTTTTTATACTTTATCGGCCGCAAGGATGAAATGATCAAGTATGCCGGCAACCGGGTGAGCCCGACTGAAGTTGAAGAGGTTCTGTACAAGCACCCGAAAGTGAAAGATTCCATGGTCCTCGGCATTCCGGACGACGTATATGGACAGAGCATCAAGGCTGTTGTCGCGCATAAGGACGGTTCCCTTTCGCGCGAAGAATTGATCAGCCATTGCAAGGCGATGCTGCCGCCGTACATGATTCCGGGAGACGTTGAAATTTGGGACGAGCTGCCAAGAAACTCGAATGGAAAAATAGATCGCGCCCAGATAAGAAAAACCGTCTATGCAAACCTTGGCATAGAAAAAAATACGACGCATCTGTAAGCCGGCAGTCTGCAAAGTTTCTCCACAATGGCAACGCACTGCCTGTGCATAAATATTCTTCTGCTATCTCTAATTTTTAGGGTAGTTAACATCAAATGATCCCCGCGGAAGCGAATGACGCCAATTTATGATAGGCAAGGGAAAGACATGAAAGCGCTGCAAGCCTCTCTATCGCATTTTTCAATGAATAACAGTGATCTTGTCGTCAGCGGACGAACGGTGAAGGAGATCGTTTCCGGCCGCACACCGGCCTACATTTATGATTTGTCCGTTCTCCGGAAACGCCATCTCTTGTTGCGCAACACCTTGCCGGCGGAACTGCAGATTGACTATGCGGTGAAGGCAAATCCAAATGTGGATATGCTGCGAGAACTCGGCACCCTCTATGATGGCTTTGACGTCGCGTCTCTCGGCGAAATCAATCGGGCAATGGCGGCTGATGTCGCACCCGAAAGAATGAGCTTTGCCGGTCCGGGAAAGAGCGACGTGGAATTGACCGAGTCGGTCAAGCTCGGCCTCGGAACGATCAGCATTGAAAGTGAAGGAGAGATGGCCCGCTTGTGCCGGATCTGCGCTGATCTGGACAAACCGATCAATGTGTTGATCCGCATCAATCCGCATTTTGAACTCTCCAAATCGGGACTCAAAATGGGCGGCGGCCCGAAGCAGTTTGGCGTGGATAGCGAACGCGTTCCGGCACTTTTGCACAAGTATGGCAATGATCCCAGAGTGCATATTCGTGGTGTTCATATCTACGCCGGATCACAAAATCTGAATGCCGATGAGATTGTCTCCGCCTATGATAAAATTATCACTTTTGCCATCGAGTTGACCCAGACAACCCCTGTGGAGATGGAAATACTGAATTTGGGCGGCGGTTTTGGTATACCCTACTTTGCCATGGATGAAGAGCTGGATATTCAAGCGGTCGGCGCCGGCGTCGCCTCATTGCTTGCGCGCCACAGGAAAAGCCTGCCGCAGACGCAATTTAAAATCGAACTCGGCCGCTACGTGATTGGGCCCTGCGGCATCTATGCGAGCACGGTTTTATACCGCAAGATATCGCGTGATCAGGTTTTCATCGTCATTGACGGCGGCATGCATCAGCATCTTGCTGCATCCGGAAATATGGGCCAGAGATTGGT
>RQOI01000118.1 GCA_003854995.1 Candidatus Zhuqueibacterota bacterium | reverse complement strand
GTCGCTATTTTCGCGCCTCCTTCCGCGAGCTGCAAGTCTATCATTACCGATACGGGAGTCGCCTCGGCCCGCTCTTTGATCTGTTGCACGACAGCCTTGTCTACATGAGTCCCTTCGAAGATCAGCTGTCACCTCTCAAGATTGAAAAGAAGCGCGCCAGCATCCGTTTTGCCTTTGAACGGAAAAATGGCGATTATTGCCTGATCCCTTATATTCAGTTCAAAGGCGCGGAAGAAGAGATGGATGCGCGCTACAAGGTGCTGACTGAATGTCCGATTTGGCTGCTCATGGACCGGACGTTGATCAGGGTGGATAATCTTGAGCATGCCAATTTGCTCGTGCCATTCACAAAGTCGAATATCACACTGTCGATTCCGGAGAAGGAATTCCCGCTTTTTCTCGAGAGGGTTTACCCTCGGCTCCTCAAAACCACTCCCATACCGCTGCCAAGCTCTTTAAACATTTCGCTGCTGACGCAAGTTACGCGCAAAAAGATCGTGCTGCGCGAGAACGAGCGTCATCTGGATGTCGCGCTCAAGTTTGACTATGGCCCGCTGGAAGTGGATTTCTCTGAGGTGCATCAGGTGCACTTTAAGGATGATGGTGCGGCGATCGCGCAGATTGTGCGCGATAGGGACTATGAGCTGGCAGCCTGGGAGCAACTCGTGCAATCCGGCCTCAGGGGTGATCCCAAAGGAGGACTTAAGATCATCGGCTCAAAGGCGCTCAATTGGCTGTTCGTCAATTTGCCGAAACTTGCCGCTGATGGCTTTGATATCATGGGCCAGGAGCAGCTGCAACGTTTCAGGGTGCGGACAGAGGCGCCGATCGTTCGCGTCGGCGTCACGTCAAAAATAGATTGGTTTGATCTGAATTTGCAGATCACTGTCGATGGCGTTGATCTTCCCCTCAAAGAACTGAAAAAAGCGATCCGGCAAAATTCGCGTTTTGTCAAGCTGGCAGACAAAAGTATCGCTCAGCTCTCGGATGAGTGGTTCATGAAATTTCAACATCTATTCAATTTCACCGAGAGCGATGAGCAGCACGTCAAGGTCTCTTCCTACCACGCGACGCTGATTGACAAGCTCTTTGCGAACGTCGATGATTTTCAGGCGGACGAACAGTTTCGCGCCAGCATCGATAAACTGACCTCTTTTGCTGGAATTGCCAATGAGCCGCTGCCGCAAAAATTGCAGGGCGAATTACGTCCATATCAAAAAGCCGGCTATAATTGGCTTTTCTTTTTGCAGAAATATGGTTTTGGCGGCTGCCTGGCTGATGATATGGGGCTGGGGAAAACAGTGCAGACGCTGGCGGTGCTGCTGGCTGGTGCGGAAAAAGGCCGCAACGGGCCGTCGCTGATCGTCTGCCCAACCTCTGTCGTCTATAACTGGGAAAAAGAGGTGCAAAAGTTTACCCCCGACTTGAAAGTGCTCATTCATGCCGGATTGCAGCGCGACAAAGATACGTCGCACTTTGATCAGTACGATGTCATCCTGACAAGCTATGGCGTGATGCGCCGCGATATCGTTTTCCTCAAAGAGTATTGCTTCCAGTATGTCAT
>RQOI01000117.1 GCA_003854995.1 Candidatus Zhuqueibacterota bacterium | reverse complement strand
GGCGCGCGATTTCACCCAGCAGTCGCCCTATACGCGCGTCATGGACGCCGCGCGCGCCGATCAGAAAGTGGCGCGAGATTTTCGCCGGCTGGTGCATGATTTCCTGACGAACGGCGCCGACGATGCCGACATGGCTGCGCAGATACGGTCCCGTTTGCGTCGCTGGGCGGACAATCATGAGCGCCTCGTCGCCATCATCAATGTTTCTCCTGTTCTGCGCGAGATCGAATCTCTGTCGGCAGATCTAAAGACGATCTCTCTGGTTGGCCTTGAGCTAATGGATGCGATCGCCGCTGGAGAAAAGATATCAGCGGCGCGCGCCAGCGAGTGCGCGGACGCGCTGACAGAGGCCGGTCGGCAACGCGGCCAGGTCGAGCTGCAGGTCGTTGAACCGATTGAAAAATTACTGCAACGCGCTCAATAGTTGATATGGCTCTATAACGGATCGATTGGGCGATAATTTATTAAACCACAGAGGACGCCAAGATCACAGAGATAAAAATTGAGTACTCATCAGCCCTTTTTTCATACCCACTCTTCAAGCATCTACTAATTGAAAGGGCAAAAGATGATCATTGTGTGTCAGTTATTTTCAAGTAATTTTTCGAATGATGCAGTTTTAGCATTGGTTTATTTTCATTAACATTGAATAGATCGAAATGACATATGACTTTGTGTTCTCGGCGCTGGTCGAGATCGTTCAGCGGCCTATATCTTTGCCGGTTGCGGGATGGCACGCGGGATAAAAAAATCAAGATATATTTTGTAAAGTGATTTCCGGATCTTGGGCACATCGGCCTTGTGCGTGCTCACAGCTTTCGATCGCCCGCCGCAGCCTAAAAAGATGCTGTCAAACCGCAACTGCATGCGATACTCTCAAAGGGCGAGGGGAGCTGCTTGTTTTTCACTTCTTCTGCGCTGGTTTCAATGAAACTCAGGGCATAAGAAGCCAGCGATGAGCGGACGCCAAGACGCAGCCAGCAGTCTTGCTGGCCGATCTGGAACCAGCGTTGCGTTGGCAGCTTGAACGCAAGGCCGGCGCCCACATCGGAGAGCGCTCGGAACGGCACAATCCAATTCTCATCACTCATGACGCCATCTGAACGGCTGATGAATCCGATATTCAAGCGCAAGGGTGTTTTCGGGATGGCAAAGTCCGTGTAAAGTCCGATCGTCGCGGCATAGACATCCGGAAACTTGTGCGGGATATCTGCGGCAGCAAAGACGCCAAATATTGAAAATCGAAGACCTATGGACAGTGAATGGTAGCCGCCGATGATAAAGTTGTCACTATCGTGGGTGATCACCGTATCTTTTTTAAAATCGCGCAGGACGAGGTTGGCGCTGCCATAGACTTCCGGCTGCAGCGCCAAGTCCAGGTCAATGTCCGACAATGATCTTTTCTCCGGCAGATCGACGGTTGAGATGGTGGCGATGGAATAGCTGCCTCGCACTGTTCCTTTGAAACCATGCGCATACGTCATGCCCACTGACAGCAGTTTGTAGTGCATGATGCCGCCGATTGTCACGGCCCATCGGTTTCCAGAGAGATCGAAATGGTATTTTGTCATGAGCGGATGATCGCTGATATCCACCTGCGCGCGCAGGAGGCCGCTCCAGGGTGCGTTTGTTCTGGGATCGATTCCTGTGGGGCGGCCTGTGATCGTCGCCCGCGTATTGATTTGAGAATCGAATTCGCCCGCATCATTGCTCGATCCCAGCTGAAAGTAGGTCAATCCGGCGCCTAACGCAAAGTGCCCTGTTTGGAAGGCGCATCCCGCCACGACGGGGCGAGCGGTCAGGTAGAGCTCCACTGGCGTGCTGCGGAATTCCAGCTCGTTCTGCGTACGGACGTCCCAGGTAATGGCTATCTCTTGCACCGGTAAATCAGCATACTGTTCTCTGGTGATGGGGATTTGCATCTCGAAATGTGTGCCAAGGTCAACCGAGCCCTGCGCCTGCAGCGCAACTCCTCCTTTTCTGGCCTGCATGAGGGAGACACCCCAAGACCAACGGCCGTGCTGATGTGCAAAGCCGATGGCGCCGAGACCGCCTGTTTCTTTGAGCTCAAAACTGGCGTCGAGCAGCACGGGCGTGAAAATTTTGTTCTTTTCAATCGTCTGATACGAGAACTCGCCGGATGATGCCTGCGGTGTCCCAAATGCCAAACTGAGACAACTCCCCTTGAGGACGCTCAATCCGGCAGGATTGCCGTACATCCCAAGCGCGTCGCTGCCGGATGCCGGATTGAGGTATCCCGGATTCAGGAAAAACATCATCGCTTCCGGCGCACTCGTCATATAGGCGCCGATGAGCTGCTGGGCGGATGCGGTGACGATGCGGATGCAAAAAACAGCGAGAAACAGCTCTCTTTGAAAACAGGGTGTTTTATGTCTCATCTGTCTCTTTTCCCTCTTCAGGTCCAAGGCGTAATGGGTCATGAAAATATCGGATCACCATCGATTGCCCTCAGCGCGGGAGATTTGCGCCTGCGCGCTGATTTTTGCGAAAAACGGCTTTTTAAATTGGAGTGCTGTTTTCTATAATCTAGATATTATTTTAACAAATACCAGCAAAATTATAGACCCGGAGGTAAAAGGTCAGTTTCTGGTAGCCACGATGACAAAGGCGTAACATTGAAGATAAATAATATAACCACCGAGAACACTGAGGACTTTGCGGTCTTCGGCCGCAACCAAAAAGCCAAGACCGCCGAGGGCGCAGAGCCACGCAGAGAAAAATTTCAAGATATTCTTTCATATTCTTTTAATCGACAAATATCAATGTACTGAATCGTACAGGAGGAATCCTGCAGACAGAAAGTATCACAATCAAAACCAAAATTGGTCTATTGTGTTTTCACGTTTTGATTCTCTCGGCGCCCGGAACAAATCGATCCCTTCGCACGTCCGTAATACAAATTTCAGCCGATTCGATCTCATTTTGAATGCCACTCCCAGGACATCAATGGAGTGACAGAGACAGCTTTACCTTACAAGCCATGGATCACCGATGAAAAAATTAACCAGTTTCTCGGTCAATTATCCCATTACGGTGCTGATGCTCATCCTAGCCGTTTTTTTGCTCGGTTATATTTCATTCAGCAAGTTGGGCGTTGATCTATTTCCCAATCTCAATAATCCGCGCATATTTGTCGAGATCAAGGCCGGCGAACGGCCGCCGGAAGAGATTGAGCAGCTCTTTGTTCGGAATATCGAAGCCGTCGCTGTTCGGCAAAAAAAGGTGTCGCGCGTGTCATCGATCTCTCGGGTGGGCACGGCGCAGGTGACCGTGGAATACGGCTGGGATGCGGACATGGATGAGGCTTTTCTCGACCTGCAAAAGTCGCTCACGCAGGCGGGTCAGTCGTTCAACCTGGACGAGATGAACATCACGCAACACGATCCCAATGCTGTGCCGATCTTTACTCTGGCGTTGAAACATCCACAGATCACTGATATGGACGAGCTTCGTCGCGTGGCGGAAAATTATTTGCGCAATGAACTCGTGCGTCTGGAGGGGATCGCTGAAGTGGAGCTGCTGGGCGTGGAAGAGAAAGAGGTCATTGTCCGCACCGACTCTTATCTCATGGACGCCTATGGATTAACGGCATCCACCATCGCCAGCAAGATCGCCAGCTATAATCGGCAAGTCTCCGGCGGTTCCATTGTGGAAATGGGACAAAAATATGTCATCAAAGGCGTCGCCGAATTCGACCAACTTGAAGACATCGGCAATATCATCGTCACATACAGCCAGCCGACCAATCTGGCCGGCGAAACCGTCGCCGGCGAGCGAATTCCGGTCTTTTTACGCGATGTGGCGCACATCGAGTTTCGCAATAAAGAACCTGAGAACATCGTGCACGTCGATCAGGAGCGGTGCATTGCGCTGGCCATTTATAAGGAGACAAAATTCAACACCATCAAAGCGATCGACATTTTGACGGATGAATTGGTGAATCTGCAAAAAGCGTTGCCCGGCTATGATCTTTTCGTCATTCAGAACCAGGGTGAATTCATCGTCAAAGCGGTCGATGAGGTGAAACAGACGGCCATCATCGGCGTCATTCTGGCGGTTTTCATCCTCTATGTCTTCTTGCGTCGTCTCGGCGCCACCTTCATCATCGCTTCTGCGATTCCAGTCTCCATTGTCGCGACGTTCAATCTGATGTACTTCAATCATCTGACCCTGAACATCATGACCCTTGGCGGCCTGGCCCTTGGCGCCGGCATGCTGGTGGACAATGCGATTGTGGTCATGGAGAATATTTTCCGCAATCTCGAAAGTGGCATGTCGCTCAAACAAGCCGCCATTGATGGCACAGCGCAGGTGGCCGGCGCCATCACCGCATCGACCATCACGACGATCGTCGTTTTTCTTCCCATCGTCTATCTGCATGGATCTGCCGGCGAACTGTTCAGAGAGCAAGCCTGGACCGTCGCCTTTGCGCTTTTATCCTCTCTCGCCGTGGCGGTTTTAGTCATACCCATGCTCAGCAGCAAGCTGATGAAAGGTCATGAACGCCGTGTGCACTTAAAATCCGTTCGTTTTCCATGGTACCCGAAACTTTTACGGCAAATTCTGCATCGGGCGTGGCTGGCCATCCTCGTTGGCCTCTGCATGATTGTCATCGCAGCGCTGCTGTTGCCGTTTGTCGGCAGTGAATTCATTCCGAAAACCGACGGAAACGAGCTGGTGATCGACATCAAATTGCCGGAAGGGACCGAGCTCAGTCGAACGGAAGCGACTGTTCTGAGCATCGAGAATACGATTCTGCAGTTGCTGGGCTCGTCTATTGACAGGACCTATACGACGATCGGCCCTGTCACCAGTCTGTCAGGGGAAAAGGATATTTTTGCCGATGAAAACATGGCGTCCATCACTCTCCTTCTGAAAGCCAAGCGCGACATCAGCTCGCGGCAGATCATCAGTCTGCTGAACGAGGCTCTGGCATACATACCGGATGCCGAATTTCAATACATTCAGCAGCAGAGCGCGCTGCAAATGTCTCTCGGCACAGATGAAGCTCCGATCGTCGTTTACGTCCGAGGTGAGGAGCTCGATGTCATCCAAAATCTGACCGAGCAGGCCAAGGAAAAGATGCTGGCCATCGAAGACCTGTTCAATCTGGAGACAAGTTTTGACCAGGGTCGTCCGGAGGTGAATGTCGTTCTGGACCGCGTTCGCGCCGGCATCCTGAATGTCTCCATCGAATCCATTGCATCCGAATTGCAGAACTTTCTCGAAGGTCGGACAGCGGGTGAATGGGAGTTTGAAGGTGAATTGCAGGACATCACCCTGCGATTGCCGGACGTCGGCATCAGCCAGCTTGAGAATATCGAGTTGCAGGCGAGCAATCAAAAGATTCGCCTGGGCGATGTGGCGGACATTGAAAAGACGATCGCGCCAAAAGAGATCAACAGACAGAACCAGATTCGAGTCGGTTTGAT
>RQOI01000658.1 GCA_003854995.1 Candidatus Zhuqueibacterota bacterium | reverse complement strand
GCCTTTTTCATCACCGGCAATGGTCTCGGCGCCTCCGGCGGCATCAATCGCTTCATCGTCGCCGTACAGGACCTGTTCGCGCCGGACCATGTCAATCGTACTCCCTACTTGCTGAAACTGGCCGGCGGCAATCAAAATCCGCTCGACAACTGGATCGTGTTCATCACCCTTGGCACATTGATCGGCGGATTCGTATCCGGCCTTTTACACGGCCGACTCAAGATCGAGACCCAGAAGGGTCCGCGCATCTCCGTCAAGTCGAGGTGGATTCTGGCCTTCCTCGGCGGGGCGCTCATGGGTTATGGCGCCCGTCTGGCGCGGGGGTGCACATCTGGCCAGGCGCTCTCCGGCGGCGCTGTTCTGTCGGCCGGCAGCTGGGCTTTCATGTTCGCCGTCTTTGGCGGCGGTTATGCGCTGGCTTTTTTCCTCAAAAGAGCGTGGAATTGACCGCGCAGGCCAAGTCAGATCAGATTTTGCATCTCTATCAATCAGGATGATATTATGGCTCCTTACCCCATCGAAGAACTCTATGGCAAGTTTGTCGCCTATGCCATCTATCTGCTCATCGGCATCGGCTTTGGCGCTGTGCTGGAAATGGCAGGATTTGCCAACTCGCCGAAACTGGCAGCGCAATTCTATTTCAAGGACATGACGGTGCTCAAAGTGATGTTCACGGCCATCATCACTGCCATGGTTTTGATCTTTTTGGCCTCCGGACTGGGCGTGCTGGATTACGATGCCATCTGGGTGAATCCCACCTATCTCTGGCCTGGCATCGTCGGCGGTCTCATCATGGGCATCGGTTTCATCATCGGCGGATTCTGCCCGGGAACCTCTCTGGTCGCCGTCTCGGTGTTTAAGATCGACGGCCTGTTCTTCACCCTGGGCGCATTTTTCGGCATCTACCTCTTTGGCGAAACCGTCGATTTGTACCCGGTTTTTTGGAATTCTTCCTTTCATGGTCGTCTGACGCTGCAGGACTGGCTCGGCCTTCCGGCCGGCGTGGTCGTGCTCGGCGTTGTGCTCATGGCCCTGTTCATGTTCTGGGGCGGTGAACAGCTGGAGCGCCGCATCGGCAAACGCGATCCGCGCCAGGATCCCAAGGCCCGCTACGTCGGCGCCGCCCTTTTCATCGCGGTCGCGGCTCTCGTCCTCCTCATCGGGCAGCCGACCATTGATGACAAATGGGAGCGAATCGCCGCTGAGATGCAACCCCTGCTGGACGAGGACAAGGTGCAGATCCATCCCGGCGAGCTGCTCAAGCTCATGCATGACGACAGCTACAATCTGGTCATGGTCGATGTCCGGGACGAATCGGATTACAACATCTTTCACATCCAGGACGCGCGCCGTGTGGAGATGCACGACCTGCACATGACCGCACTAGAACTGCAGAATCTGCCGTTGAACACGGTGATCGTGACGATATGCAACAATGAAATTCGTTCGACGCAGGCGTGGAAGTATCTTGTGGCGGAAAAGACGCCGAACGTCTACATTCTGCAGGGCGGCATCAATCATTGGCTGGACATTTTTGGGAACGGAAAACGACAGCCGGCGCAGAACAAAAGCGGCGATGCGCTCGAGCACAACTTTCACGCAGCGCTGGGAGCGAATCAGGCGGCTGCAGAGCCGGACATCAACGAGCTTGACGAGATCGAGTTCACACCCAAAGTGACGTTGGCGACAAAAGTGAAACGGCAAGGGGGGTGCGGATAGGAGCGCCCGCGCGTTCTATCGGATGAGGACCAGTTTTCGGCTCTCCCCATATCCGTCCAGAGCCAGCTGGCAAACGTAGAGGCCGCTCGGGGCCGGCTCGCCCTGTTGATTCTCCCCATCCCAGACAACCACGTGATGACCGCTGCCCAGACGGCCCTTTGTCAGCTCGCGGATGCGCCGCCCGCAGATGTCATACAGCGTCAAACAGACATCGGCCTCAGCATTGAGTAAAAACAGGATTTTGGTCTGCGTATTGAACGGATTGGGGCTGTTTTGATAGAGTCGCGCCGGCAGACTCGCATGGCCATCACAACCCTCAACGGCCGTATCGATCTCGCTCTCCACTGCCCCCATGTCCGGCGCCGCCCCAGTGAAAACATCATTGAAATTGGGCAACAGGACGCCGGCATCATGACCAGGCGACCCTGGCATCAACGCATAGGGTCCGGCCGGATCCGCCGGATTGAAAACGATCTGATCGTTGGAGGTGAGGGCGATGCCGTTCTTCTCATACATGACATTGGGGCAGGTCTCCTTGATTCGTCCGGTGTAGAGATCATAGTCGAAATCATTGCGACCACAATGGGCGTCATCCTGAGGATTATCGCGAAAGGTATAGCTGTCGAGTTTAGAGTTGGTGAAAATGTTATTGCGCGAGACAGCATTATACAGGGATTTTCCTTCCGCGATAAAAGCGCCCTCGCAGCCCAGCGGCAAGCGGCCTGTTCCGAGAGGCTGAACGATCGTGTTGTGATAGGCATAGATGCGGCCGTCGCCATACCAGACGCCATCGGCATAGACGCCGCCGCATTTGATGAACTCGCCGCGCCCATAATCGTCCGAGTCGCGCAGGTGGCCAAATTTGCGGCTCTGCCCGACGACATTCCGCCAGATGTACAATGGGCCGACCGAGGTCACGACAGCGCCAATCGGATGATAGACGTGGTTGATCTCGTTGTCCCAAATTCGGACATTTTCATTTGCCCCCTCGGCTTCAATCGCATCGTCCCAGCAGTTTGCAAAAGAGTTGCCATAGATGTCAGTGTCTTTGTTGGGAAATCCCTGGTGGCTGATGTTGCTGCCGGCGCCGAGGATGTCACAAAAGTAATGCTCCTCGTCCGTATAGAATCTGTTGAATCGAATGACATGATTGCCGTTGGTATCGTAAAACACCAGACCGTACGGCCCCTGCGGATGAAAGGGATCGCCGTCGGGATTGGCGCGCGGTTCTCCCCAGCTGTTCGCATCGCCTCTGGGATGATGAATGTCATTCCGTTGTACGATGATGCGCTCAATAGAATTGGCCCTGAACGGCGCGCTGATGGCCGCCTGCAGATTTGTGCCATAACCGGTGGAATCCGCATTGCCCCACTGGCTGATATCGCACTCTTCAATGACAATATCATGGCAATGATCCGACAGTCTGATCGCATGGCGCGCAGCGCCGCGCAGGATCAAGCCGCGGAGAATGACATGATGCATCCCCTCCGGCAGATAGACGCACACGTCCTCTCTGTTCTGCACATCGATGATTGTTTTCTTGTCCAGTGAACAGGTGTAGAGCGCATAACCGGTCGGCGTGCCCGATTCCGTGACCGTCAGCGAAAGATGTGAGCTCGGCACATAGATCGTCTCCTGAATCGGAAAATTCTCAGACCATGTCGTCCCGGCAGTTAAGACCTCGGTGCGACGGTCATCCTGTAGCCAGAGCTGCACCTCATAGGTCATCCCCGGCGCCAGATTGACGATGCTGCCGCGATATTCTTGCGGCCGCCCGTCGATCTGCCGGTCATCAAACCACAAATCCTGCGCAACGCGCCAGTTTGCATCTCCTTCTCTTCTGTAATTGACATGACAGCTGATCGTGCTGGCGCCAGTGGCCGGGCTCCAGTAGATGCCGAGGCAGTGAAAGGTTGGCACGAGCCGCAGCGACTGGTCTGGGACGGACAAACCACTCAGTAAGAATATGCCGATTAAAATTCGCGCGATCACAATCGACTCCATTGAAGAAAAGGATGCGACGCTCAAACGATATTTCACAGTTATCAATAATTTAACAATAGATAATTGAACAGCAAGAAAAAGCTACACAAAGGCCACCATTCATGCGGCCGGGAATGGAGCAACGCCATGGACAATGGCGGACTCGTTGTCAGCGATCAAGTGGTGTTGATCTTGCGAGCTCAATTGATGATGAAAAACTAGACCAGAGCCCGGCAACCTTTGTCGGGCTTTTCTTCCAGGACAGGTTTCAGGCTTTTTTCCCAACAGCGACAAAATCGACCAGCAGGCCAAAGTGGTCGGATGGGAAAAAGCTGCTCCCATCTGTGTGGAGGAGTGGCTCTGTGCCCACGAGTTGGACGCGTTGCGGCTTGAAATCGTGACAGCTGCAATAGACGCGGTCCAGGCGGTCCCGTCGACCTCCCTGCCGCAGCGAATTTCTCTCTGAATCCGCAGTATAGCCCGGATCATTGGTCATCAACTGCTCCCAGACATCTGACCACGCGTCCGGCAGCAAATCGTCGATATCCTCCTCACCGCGCACGTTGGTATCGCCGGTGAGGATTTTATTTCTGGTGCGAAAATAGGAGAAATGGGTGAGGGCTTGACGCAATTGATCGCGACGTTTGTCGTGGTTGTCTTCGCTCTCGAGATGCATGCAGCCGACGACCAGATCAAATTCGGAGAAATGGACAACGGTCAATCCTCGCCCCATTTCAGAATCCTGAAACGGAATCCGCATGAATCTGGAATTGAACTCAAATCGCGTATAGATTCCTTCCCAGTATCTGCTCTTATCGACGACATTTCTCGGTATTTTATGGTAAATGTCGCTGAACGGCAGACTTTTGTCATCGAAAAAATTTTCCGAGTTAAAAGTCAATTCCTGAAAAGCAATGATATCCGGATGCAAACGGACGATTTGAGAGAGCACCGCATTCAACCGCTCGAGCTGTAAAAATTGGTCGAACCAGAGGTTCCAGCTGAGCAGGCGTATACTATTTTTGCTCGCTTGATGTACCATCGCTCTCACTCTAAATATTCGATTTTGGCCGCCGTTTTCCATAGAGCACGGCGCAGGGTGCATTTTTAGTGACAATCTGCTGCAGCTTGTTGCACCACAGGGCCATAAAAGTCCGACAGCTGTTCGAGCCATCCAGGTGTTCGCTCTTGACAAAATCGGCATGCTCGCAGCGGAGATCGCAGAACTTGATTTTAGCGCTGGTCACGCCGGCGTTTTCAGCATCTGTTGCCATATCCCTCTCCATATCATTCAACGGATTCTAACTTTTTCTTTTTCCGTCCGCCTCTTAAAATAGAGAGCAAGCCAATGATGAAGAGGACGGAGCCGGCAATGATGTTGGTCACAATACTCCGCACCTGCGGCACGTGCGGCGTTTCGTTTATAAAAAACGAGCCAAAGAGCACGACGATGCCAAGAATCAGCCAAAAAATGCCCATGATCTGGACAGGCTGGAAAGACGTGCGATCCTTATCGATATTTGTCGATGCTGCCATGTCAACTCCCATGCTATGTACAAGCCTGCAAAAAGTTAATAATTTTTCCGTGAAAATCAATGCGAATTCATCGAGCCTGCATCATTCACAACGCCTCACGCAAAGGAACAAAAGGCTCTATAACGGATCGAGTGGGCGATAATTTATTAAACCACAGAGGACGCCAAGATCACAGAGATACAAGAAATTGAGTACTCATAAGCCCTTTAGCATTGGTTTATTTTCATCAACATTGAATAGATCGAAATGACATATGACTTTATGTTCTCGGCGAACTCGGTGGTTTGCTTTTACCCTCTCGATTCGTTATAGAGCCGAACAAAATTAAGAGTCTGCAAAAAAAATATTTTACGCCCGTCATACAAAACATCATTGACTTTAATGCAAAATTCCATTTTATTCACCATGTTCATTCGATCTCATCGGAAGCGCCTGTCAAGCGCGATATCTGTCCGTGGTCAGCACACATTGGAATGAAACACGATGAAGATACGACTCCTCCTCGTCGGAAAAATAGAAAATGGGCACATCAAAGCCCTGGCCGAGCTCTACTGTGAGCGCATCAGCCATTATGCAGCCATCGAGATCGACGTCATACGCCCGGAAAAAATAAAGAATATGACGGTCGCAGAGCTGCTCAAGCGGGAGGGCGAAAGAATTCTCGCCAAGCTGTCGACAGCAGAATATACGGTCGTTTGCGAAAAGGGGGGAAAGCAATTCAGCTCCGAGGAGTACGCTGCATTTTTCGACCGATTGGCCGCTCAGGGACGAAAACAGGTCACCTTTGTCATCGGTGGACCACTTGGCATAGCCAATAAAGTTCAAAAAGAGGCTGATGAACAACTGTCTTTATCCAGGATGACCTTCCCGCATGAGCTGGTGGCCGTCGTATTGCTGGAGCAGATCTATCGAGCTCACACGATCCTCAGAGGTGAGAACTATCACAAATAAAAAATCCACCACTGAAAAGTGATGGATTCTGAAACACTCATGGCCTGTCAAGATGAAGTGTGGCCTCTCTCCAGAATAGAAAATCTATATAAAGACTATTCTAAAATTTCCAGAGTTGCATGTTTGCCCGCTTTACGAGCGACGGCACTTAAAAGAACTCGAATGGCGTGCGCCGTTCGTCCATTCTTGCCGATTACCTTTCCCATATCGGGCTGGTCCACGCGAAGTTCGTAGACAACAGTCGTCTCCCCGACAACCTCGGATACGTGCACAGCATCGGGATTATCAACCAAGTGCTTCACGATGTACTCAACGAACTCTTTCATATCGCTTCCTTTTTAACTTGGTTCATGATTTATTTTGAGATGAGCTTTTCATCAGTGAAGATCAAACGGATAATCCTGTCCCCTTTCCTCCTTCCGCTCGCAGGTAATTACCCTAATTAACCACAGTTAAATTAAATATATCCGCATCTGTGTTCATTGTCAAGAGAAAAATAGAGCTGAGAGCACTTTTTCACCCGCATCGTCCGTCTCAAGGTGACAGCTCTGCCTTTGACTCTTTTATCCCTTTTTCAGAATCTTTTTCGCACCTGCATCATCTCATGTACGAAAATATCATTGGATTGTTTGCCATAATAGCGTAATGACGCATTTTTTTCTTGACTTTTAAAATTAATATCGTATATTTGCATCCGCTTGATTATTAGCACTCGCTTGGAATGAGTGCTAACAGAAAAAACAGTCAATAATGAAGGAGGAATCATGAAGATTGATCCATTGGCAGATCGAGTTGTTATCAAGCCGCTTGAAGTGGAAGAGGCCAAAGTCGGCAGCATCTACATCCCGGAGACGGCGAAAGAAAAACCGCAAGAGGGAAAAGTATTGGCCGTAGGACCTGGCAAGATTTCTGACAGCGGTGATTTGGTGAAAATGCAGGTCAAGGTTGGCAACAGAGTGCTCTATGGCAAATATTCCGGCACCGAAGTGACCATTGATGGAGAAGACTATTTAATCATGCGCGAGAGCGATATTCTCGCGGTCATCAAGAACTGATTTTTTTCTGAGAGAAAACTGGAGGATCATCCAATATGGCTAAAATCATAACTTTCAATGTTGATGCCCGCAACGCGCTCAAACGCGGCGTTGATCAACTCTCGAATGCGGTCAAAGCGACGCTTGGCCCCAAGGGGCGCAATGTTGTCATCGACAAAAAATTTGGCGCCCCCACGGTGACCAAAGACGGCGTCACTGTCGCAAAAGAAATTGAACTTGCAGATCCGTTGGAAAATATGGGCGCCCAGATGGTGCGAGAAGTGGCGTCCAAAACCAGTGATATCGCCGGCGACGGCACAACGACGGCGACCGTATTGGCGCAGGGCATTGTGCGCGAAGGCCTCAAAAATGTCACTGCCGGCGCCAATCCCACCGCAATAAAACGCGGCATCGAAAAGGGCGTCAAAGCGGTCGTTCAAGAAATCAAAAAAATGAGCAAACCCCTGCCGGGCAAAAAGGAAATCGCCCAGGTCGGTTCCATATCTGCCAATAATGATGAAGAAATTGGTAATCTTATCGCCGATGCGATGGAAAAGGTCGGCAAAGACGGTGTGATCACTGTTGAAGAAGCCAAATCCACTGACACCAGCCTCGAAGTCGTCGAAGGCATGCAGTTCGATCGCGGCTACCTCTCCCCCTACTTTGTGACCAACCCTGAATCAATGGAAGCCACGCTTGAAGATGCGCTCATCCTGATCCATGACAAAAAGATCAGCGCGATGAAAGACCTGCTGCCCATTCTGGAAAAAACAGCGCAGCAAGGCAAGCCGTTATTGATCATTGCCGAAGATGTCGAGGGCGAGGCGCTGGCAACACTGGTTGTCAACAAGTTACGCGGCACGCTCAAAGTCGTCGCGGTCAAGGCGCCTGGATTTGGTGACCGTCGCAAAGCCATGCTCGAAGACATCGCCACATTGACGGCCGGCCGGGTTATTTCCGAAGAAGTTGGCTTCAAGCTGGAAAACGCCACAATCTCCGATCTCGGCTCAGCCAAACGCATCGTCGTCGATAAAGACAATACCACGATCGTCGAAGGCGGCGGCAAAAGCGATGATATCAGAGGACGAATCTCGCAAATAAAGAAGCAGATCGAAACGTCGACATCCGACTATGACAAGGAAAAGCTGCAGGAACGTCTGGCAAAATTGGCGGGCGGCGTCGCTGTCCTGAGCGTCGGCGCAGCTACAGAAGTCGAGATGAAAGAGAAAAAGGCGCGCGTCGAAGATGCACTGCACGCAACACGCGCTGCCGTTGAAGAAGGCATTGTCCCGGGTGGCGGCGTTGCCCTGATTCGCGCTCTGCCAGTGCTTGATTCCTTAAAAGCAGATGGCGATGAGCAGATCGGCATCGATCTCCTGAAACGAGTTCTCGAAGAACCGATTCGTCTGATCGCAGAAAACGCCGGCGAAGAAGGCTCAATCGTCGTGCAGAAGGTCAAAGAAGGCAAGGACGCCTTTGGCTACAACGCGGCGACCGACGTCTATGAAGACCTGTACAAAGCCGGCGTCATCGATCCGGCCAAAGTGACTCGGATTGCCCTCGAGAACGCGGCCTCTGTGGCCTCATTGATGCTCATGACTGAAGCCACAATCGTTGAAAAACCGGAAGAAAAACCCGCCATGCCGCCGATGCCGCCGGGTGGTGGAATGGATGGCATGTACTAATAGATCGTTCACACAATTCATCATTTCAAAAGCCCTCGCGAAAATTCGACGAGGGCTTTTGCATTAGAAATACAATCTCACATACAGCGCCGGCTCGAACTGCAAATTAAATCTGTGCGTTTGCTGAATATTCTCAACGATGGAGAGACATGATGCTGTTTCTGTCTTGTCGTTCGTGAATGAATATTGAGCAAAGCGCGTGTGCGCGGACAGGCTGATAAAGTCATTCAGAAAGAATTCTGCCCCGAGCGTCGCCCCGGCGCCGAGCGCCAGCGTCCTGCCGTTTACTGCGATGACGCAGTCGTCCACCGGTTTTTCGGCTGAGGTCGATCCAAAACCGACCAAACCATACAGGCCAAAATAGGGCACCACTCTGTTGCGCGGCAGAATATACATCCGATATTCAGGATAGGCGAGCAAAGAAAAGTTGCTCTGGACATCACCCTTCAATGTGGCTGAGGCGATCTGGGATTCCTGACTCTGGGAGACGAATTCAAGGCTGGCATCGAGAAGAACCATCGCGAACGGTGAAATCATTCGGCCAAATCCGAATTCATTGCCGAAATTGGTCACGCGAGCCGCGAAAGAAGACTTACCGGGCTGGGTTCTCGCAAAAAGGGACGAAAATGCAAGAAGCACAAGCATGCATGGCATGAATTTTTTCATAACCCTACTCCAAAGATGTTTATACAAGTAATTGTCATTTTGCCGTGTTGCCAAAGAAGCATGTTTTTTGAAAAACTAACGTTGGCAGGAAGGACAATAAAATGTGCTGCGTCCGCTCATCACGATTCTCTCGATTATCGCACCGCATGAGCCACAAACTTGACCCGCGTTTTGATAAACGGCTAAATCAAGTTGAAAAAACCCTGGTTCACTCTGGGCATTGCGAAAATCATTCAGCGTTGTTCCACCCTTGTTAATCGCTGCTGTCAGTACGGACTTGACACTTTCTACCAGTCGTCGCTGCTCATCGTTTTTCAAAGAATTGGCCGGGCGTGCAGGGTGGATGCCCGCTTTAAACAGTGCCTCATTTGCGTAAATATTACCTACACCGACGATGTTTTGCGCATCCATTATCCAATTTTTTATTGGTTTTTTTGACTTTTTCAGCGAGCGAGCGACGAATCGATGGTCAAATGCTTCGGACAATGGCTCAAGGCCCAGATTTTTGAAACGAAACCAGGTCTCCAGTTGCTTCGGCGGCACGACTTCAACGAGGCCAAACCGACGCGGATCGCGATAGCGAACCTGCATGTCTGTGTCCAGATGAAAAATAACATGGGTGTGACTTTCCAGCCAGCTCTCTGCGGCAAAAATCCCGAGCCGTCCGCTCATGCCGAGATGTATGATGACAGCCGCACCGTTGTCCAAATGCCAGAGGAGATATTTGGCGCGACGGGTGACGCTCACAATTCTATTGCCGATGATCCAGGTGGAAAAATCAGCGGCGACGACCGGCCAGCGCAGCCGCGACTCGCGAATATCAACTGAGGTGATGCGGACATTCACAAGGCAGGGCGCCAGGCCTTTGCGTATCGTCTCCACTTCAGGAAGCTCGGGCATCAGCGCATCCCTCTCAGCCCTTGAAAAGATCTTTCCAGTCGGCGCTGCCCTTTTGCACCCTGCTGGAATACTGCCGGTTGAGCTGCGCGATCCGCCGCTGCTCCGGCGTATCCGGCGTTCTGGTCGTCCGCGAATGGACGTGCAACAGCTCAGTCTGGGCGATGCTGATTCTCTCGCGACAGATCGAGAAGATTTCCATCGCCGTCATGACGGTCCGCATCTTTATCTTTCGTTTCGATGGCCGGGACGGCAGCAGGGTCACCATGTTCGAATCATATGTGCAGCTTTTATAATGATGCCACCAGTCAAATCTCTCATCGCCGGTGCCTTTGCCACGATTCACAAACTTGACGGAAAAACCGCGCTCGTATAATGTCCACTCTTGCGTTTTGCCGAGAGAGCGGAAAAAATTCAATACCGGCCCAACAGCGAAAAAAAGCACATAGATGAAGATGTCCGGTATTCTGTCAAGCCATGGCAGAAAATGCGAACCATAGAGCAGCATAAATACAAAAAAAGCGCCGAGCAGTCCGAGCAGATAGAGCAGGAATCGATTCGATTTTTTTGGCGTGTATGTCCATGACAGGAGAAGACGGCCCCAAGAGGCGCGATCTTTATCAACCGAGTTTTGCAAAATATTCATAAGATATCATCCTTTGACGCTTCCCAACGTCAAGCCGGAGACCAGCCAACGACTGAGAAAAAGGAACAAGACGACAACCGGCAGGCTGACAAGCACAGCGCCGGCCGAATATAATCCCCAGGACACCTCCATATTGGCCTGAAATGTCTTCAGGCCGAGTGGCAGGGTGAACAGGCTCTGATCCTGGATGAGCACAGCAGCGACGAGATATTCAGACCAGGCGGTCATGAAGGAAAACAGGGCGGTGATGACGAGCGCCGGCGCTGCCAGCGGCAACACGATTCGCCAAAAAATGGC
>RQOI01000116.1 GCA_003854995.1 Candidatus Zhuqueibacterota bacterium | reverse complement strand
GCTTCCTGCGTCCCGCAGTTGTAGATGGCATTGACGGTGAACAAAAGAGTGAGCAGGAGTACGGTACCTGATGAACTCTTCATGGTCTGGTTCTCCTAAATTAAAGATAAATGACGTCACCCTCTTTTAAAATCAATTTATTAGGAGGATTGAATCTGTCGATATTTTTTTGTTTTTCCGCTGCGGAAGCATTTGCAGGCGCGACATGAATGGGAATGGCTTTTTTAGGGTGAATGAGCGCTGCAGCCTGCATGGCTTCTTCCGGGCTCATGTTATAGATGCCATCGACGCACAATAGTGCATAGTCGATGTTCAATGCCGTCAACTCGGCCATCTCATCTATTTTTGACGTATCGCCGGCATGATAAAGCAGGATGCCGTTAATATCGAGAACGAATCCCACGCCAGTGCCTTTGGGATGGTTGCTATTATAGGCATGAACAGCGGAAATGGAGATTCCGAGCGCTTCGGCATGCTCCCCGGGGGCGAGCTTGCTGCCGCCCACATTGGCGCCTGGTCCCGAGTAGATCAGGCAGTTTGGTTTTTTTGTCACTTTGCTGACCTGATTATGATCATTGTGACCATGGGTGACAAGGATGAGATCAGCGGGCTCGCTGTAATCATCGCCGGCGTATGGATCAATATAGATGACAATGTTGTCGTTGGTGACAATCTTGACGCTGGCATGTCCCAGCCAGGTCATTTTTCCAGCCGCACTGCCGAAGGTGATGCTGTCGATCGTCGCGATATCGAACTGTTCGACCGTGCCGTCATTTTTGTGCACGTGCATGATTTGCCCAAGCAAGAGCTGTGGAAGGATGAACAGCCCGAGCGCGTAGAGAGTTTTCTTCATCTCGCTCACTCCTACTCTATGAAAAGACATTTTTTCATCTGGATGGACTCGCCGGCTGTCGCGCGATAAAAATAGACGCCGGAGCTGACTCTATGGCCGGCGTCATCGCGTCCATCCCAGATGACACGATGGCGACCTGGCGCCGCGAATTCGTGCAGCAGTTGCCTGACGAATTGGCCCTGAATATTGAGGATTGTGATTTTTGTCCATTGGGGCGCATCGAGATAAAATTCTATGGTGGTTGCGGGATTAAAGGGATTGGGATAGTTTTGTTGTAGATCAAAAGTGATGAGGCCGCTTTGTGAATTTTTTACCTCTATATAGCTCTGCTCTTCGAAAGTAATTTTTTCAATTGCGGTCAAGTCTGTCTCTTGCATGCTGCCGTTCTTCCACTCTATTCCAAGTGCACCAGTCTGATGCTGCAAGAAGATGAGTTTATCAATTTCCGCAATCGAAATTGCGTCACTCGCTGATGTGGTCGTTATGACGAGATGTGCCTCGTTGTCTTGACCAGAACTTCTCGCGACCATCAATAGAATCAGCAGGCAGGAACGATATTGCTTCATGATGCTTCGTCCTTTACGACAATGAGACAGCTATTTCACTTTCAGAGCGACGACCGATTTCGCCGGCACGTCGATCTGCAGGCTGTTATTCGACGATTTCTTCACCGCATCAAGTACCTTTGGCACGACCGTATCCGGTTTCTCAAAGGAATTGATCGAATTGACGGCCGGCGCCGTCAACACCTGGGCATCCTGAATCTTGTCGATGCTCTTTCCCATAAAGATCACATGCAGACTCACGCTGTTGTTTGGATCGGCATTACTCAGTGTGACGGTCATGCTGCCATCATCGCTCAACGAGGCTGAGCTGCTGATGGCGGGAATCCTGTCGCCGTTGAATCGGTAGTCCGGGGCGGATAGATGCGATGGCAGCATAAGAGCATCCTTATGGCCTTTATACATATTGAAGACGTGATAGGTCGGCGTCCGCACCATTTTATCACCCTGAGTCAGGATCATGGCCTGCAGGACATTGACCGTCTGTGCAATGTTGGCCATGCGCACGCGATCGCAATGCTTGTTAAAGATGTCCAGCGTCGTCGCAGCGATCAGGGCATCGCGCAGAGAGTTTTGTTGAAAGAGGAATCCGGGATTTGTGCCCGGCTCCACATCGGTCCAGATGCCCCATTCATCGACGTACAGACCGAGCCGTTGCCGCGAATCATGCTGATCCATGATGGCGGAATGTCGGGACACAAGTTCTTCCATCCGCAGTCCATGCTGGATGCCGCGGAAATAGAGCTCTTCGCCGAAATCAGTAGCTGATGATTTGTTGCTCCAGCTCTCGCCGGCAATGGTATAGTAATGCACGGACAGGGCGTCCATGTGCCGCGCCGCTTTATCCATCATCACGTTTGTCCAGTTATAGTCCTCGGAATTGGCGCCGCAGCCCACGCGAGTGAGATTTCGGCCGTAGAGACGGGCGTAGCTGGAAAAGGTCTTCATCAGATCTGCATAGTGCTCGGGCGTCATCTCGCCGCCGCAGCCCCAGCTCTCGTTGCCGATGCCGATGAACTTGACATCCCATGGTTTTTCGCGACCGTTCTGGCGCCGCAGATTCGCCATGGGTACATCTTCATCCGAGGTCATGTAGACGATCCAGTTGACCATCTCCTCGACCGTGCCGCTGCCAACATTGGCTGAGATGTACGGCGCGGCGCCCAGCAGCTCGCACAAATTCAAAAACTCGTGTGTGCCGAAACTGTTGTCTTCAATGACGCCACCCCAGAACACATTCTTTATTTTCGGCCGTTTCTCCGTCGGGCCGATGCCGTCCATCCAGTGGTAGGTGTCGGCAAAACAGCCGCCCGGCCAGCGCAGAACCGGAATCTGCAGCGCCTGCAAGGCTTCAAGGACGTCCTTGCGATAGCCGTTCACATTGGGGATGTCAGAGTCGGGTCCGACCCAGATGCCGTCGTAGATGCATCGACCCAGATGCTCGGCAAAATGGCCATAGATGTTCTTGCTGATGCGATGTTCGCCGGCATTGGCGTAGATTTCGAGGGTGTTCTGCGCCAACGCGGTTGAGATGAAACAAGCGAATAAAACCAGAGTTGCAATATGCCACTTTTTCATTTCAGACTCCTATCATTTTTGTGGTTCTTTTGGAAAATGAGTAATTTTCACTACCGAGACCTTGGCGCAGCTTTTGGCCGCAACCAAATGAGCACGATCGGGGACTGTATCTAAAGTATGCTAATTCAGGAGAAGGACACAGTCAAAATTTTGCATTATCATTTCGTCAGATAAGCTTTTGATACAGTTCCGATCAGTGAAAGAAAAGATCGCTCGGGACATGCGTCCCGGGCGGGCAATACCGCGGGACATCCGTCCCCTTTTCATTGCCGGGACATGACATTCTACATTCGCAATGAAGAGGTGCATCAGCTTCGTTTTATATTTAAACAGCGCCGCAAGAACCGGACGAATGTCCTCAGCCATTGTGCGTCCGGCACGAATGTGCCGAACGATCAGCTAATAGCTTTTGACACAGCCGCATCAATCATCTCGCCTGAATCTCGACGCGCGCGCGCTGCAGGCCATCCGAGGTCGCCTCCAGGGCAATTGTGCCTTCACCGCCGTCGGACTGAATGACGGCCAGACAGAGGCCATTGAACGCCTGGCGATGGTTGGCCTTGAACGGCTCATGGCTGATCGGATTGCCGTTATCGACGCCGGCGATGAATCCGGGCCCGCTGACGTGAAACTGCACCAGATGATCGGCCTGCGGAACCCGATTCCCCGCCTCATCCAGCACTGTGACGGTTACAAAGGAGAGATCTTTGCCATCCGCGTTGATTCGGCTGCGATCAGCGGTCATCAGCAAGAGAGCCGGAGCACCGGCGGTGGATATTTCCGCGCGTCGCGTCGCGCCGTTTTTCGTCGCCAGCGCCTTGATCGTCCCCGGTGCGTAATTGACTCGCCAGCACAGATGCAGGTGATCTTTTCTTTCCTGCATGCCGAGGGATACGTCGTTGAGAAAGAGCTCCACCTGATCAAAATTGGTGTAAACCCACACATCGACGACCTCGCCCTCGTGCCAATTCCAGTGCGGGAAGAGATGCAACACCGGTTTGTCGGTCCATTCGGCCTGATAAAAATAGTAGGCATCCTTGGGGAAACCGGCGAGATCGAGGATGCCAAAATAGGAGCTGCGTGCCGGCCAGTCGTACGGCGTCGGCTCGCCGAGGTAATCAAAGCCGGTCCAGTAGAACATGCCGGACAGATAGTCGTGTTTTTTTATTAGTGACCAGGTCTCTTGGTGCGTCGATCCCCACGGCACCGAGCAGTTGTCGTACGACGAACAGGTCCAATCGGCGTTGGGCGGCGGACCGTCGTACTGGTAGTGGCCGAATGCAGGCCAGCGACGAATGACGTCCGACGGCATATCGTACTCACCGCGCGTGGCAATGGCAGAGCCGGTCTCGGCGCCGATGAACTTTAGTCCGGGGAATTTTTGCGGGAACTGTTCGAAGGTCTGGTGACGATAATTAAAGCCGATGAGATCGAGCGCTCCGGAGCGAATGATATAATTGTGCGGCTCCGGGTCGTTGCAGCCGGAGGTGATGGGACGGGTGTCGTCCAGGTCGCGGACAATGCCGGCCAGCTCCTGCGCCATGGCTATGCCGGACTCGTGCCACTGCTCCAGGATCTCGTTGCCGATGCTCCAGATGATGACGCTGGGATGGTTGCGGTCGCGTTTGATGAAATCGGTGAGGTCGCGTTCGTGCCATTCGTCGTAATGCAGCGAATAGTCATAGGTAGTCTTTTTCTTTTTCCACATATCGAACGCTTCGTCCATGACGATGAATCCCATGCGATCGCAGAGATCGAGCAGCTCCGGCGCCGGCGGATTGTGCGACGTGCGGATGGCGTTGCAGCCCATCTCCTGGAGCAGTTCCAACTGACGTTCCAGCGCACGCTCGTTGATGGCGGCGCCGAGACAGCCGAGATCGTGATGCAGACAGACGCCGAGGATTTTCATCGGCTCGCCGTTCAAAAAGAATCCTTTTTCGGCATCAAAATGCAAAGTTCGGATGCCAAAGGGAGTGATATACTCATCCACGATCTCATCCCCAAGGTAAACCTGTGACACCATTTCGTAAAGGACTGGCGCTGTGACAGACCACAAGCGCGGATTCAACAGCTCGATATCTTGAGAAAATTCATATCGAGCATGGCCGCTGATCTCGCCATCGGCCAAACTCTCGGCAACCGCTCTGCCCTGATCGTCCCTGACAATGCTTTTCAGTCGAATTGCTCTGACTTTATCCGCCGCATTGACGATCATTGTGCGAACTCGCAGCGCTGCCAGCGAATCCGAGACCGCTGGTG